>JALVQQ010000056.1 GCA_027025395.1 Deltaproteobacteria bacterium
GCGCAAGGAGTAGGAGGATTATCATGGCCCTTTTTGAAGGATATCAGCAGAGAATCAGCCAGATCACACCGGTTCTTGAAAAATACGGAATCAAGGACCTGCAGGAAGCAAGAGAGATAACCCGGTCCAAGGGGATCGACATATACAAAATTGTCAAGGACGTGCAGCCAATATGCTTTGAAAATGCGTGCTGGGCATATATCCTCGGAGCGGCAATTGCCATAAAAAAGGGACAGACGACTGCTGAAGAGATTGCCTCAACCCTTGGCGAAGGCCTTCAGGCATTCTGCATTCCCGGTTCCGTTGCAGACCAGCGCAAGGTCGGAATCGGACATGGCAATCTTGCGTCCCGCCTTCTGAACGAGCAGACCCGCTGTTTTGCATTCCTGGCCGGGCATGAATCCTTTGCAGCGGCAGAAGGCGCCATTGGCCTTGCAAACTCGGCAAACCGGGTGCGTAAAAACCCCCTCAAGGTCATCCTGAACGGACTCGGCAAGGATGCCGCATACATTATTGCCAGAATAAACGGCTTTACCCATGTAGAGACAAAATTCAACTACAAGACCGGCGAACTGAGCGTGGTAAAAGAAACCCCGTTCTCTTCCGGAGACAGGGCAAGGGTAAGATGCTACGGCGCTGATGATGTCCGGGAGGGGGTTGCGATAAACCACCATGAAAGTGTTGACGTTTCTATTACCGGAAACTCCACCAATCCGACCCGGTTCCAGCATCCGGTTGCAGGAACATACAAAAAGGAATGTGTAGAAATGGGCAGGCCATACTTCTCCGTGGCGTCAGGCGGAGGAACGGGAAGAACCCTTCATCCTGACAACATGGCCGCGGGCCCCGCCTCTTACGGCATGACGGATACCATGGGCCGCATGCACTGTGATGCACAGTTTGCGGGCAGTTCATCCGTACCCGCCCACGTCGAGATGATGGGATTCATTGGCATGGGCAACAACCCCATGGTCGGAGCCTCGGTTGCTGTTTCAGTGGCGCTTGCCCAGGCATCATAGCCACCATCCAGCCCCTGCCCTGCTTCAACACGGATCGCAAAACCACAAGGGGCCCCACGGCCCCTTTACTGTTTATGCCCTGAATTTCCAGTTTGGGTACAAGAAATGTCACTGAAACTCCATACAGAAGAAATTTCAGTCAGTCTTGACAGAGGCACTGACATAAAGGACATAACCACTGATTTTGTCAGGGCCGTGAAAAAAAGCAAAATAGATAACGGCACCCTGTGCGCCAACATTATCGGCTCTACCGGCTCATTAACAACCATAGAGTATGAACCCGGCGTAATAGATGACCTGAAGGAGGCAGTCGACAGGCTCGCCCCCAGGGATGCAAACTACAGGCATGAACTGGCCTGGCATGACGGCAACGGACACAGTCACGTTCAGGCAGCCATAATGGGGCCCTCAATTACTGTCCAGATACAGGATGGAAAACTCTGCCTGGGCACATGGCAGCAGGCCGTGGTCATAAATCATGACAACAGGGCCCGCAGCAGGCGCATAGCCATAACTGTAATTGGCCAGTAGTCCGCCAGCCTGGAGCCCGCCTCTTTAATCATGAACTGAAGTTTCCCGGGAAACCCGCCCTACCAGCCGTAACAGGGCGGATTCCATATTGAAATATTGCGCTTTGCCTGGCAATTGGCACAATATTTTAAAAATCATCTGCCAATACAGCTTTGCCCTGCTTCCCCTGAGATCCAATACAGAAAAACGGGCGCGGTCGTGTACAGCGCCATGAAAGCGCGTGGAGACGCTATGGGCAGACAGGATCTTGCCTGAAGAAGCAGATCACAGGGCCAGGGACAAGAAATTTCACAGGCCTGTTGGAAGATATATCGACGAATTTCGGGTACGAATCATAGAACCTGTATTTGGCCAGATGAAACAATGCAGTGGTTTTTCTGGATTCCTGCTTAGATGTCTCCAAAAGGTAAAAGGTGAGTTCAGTCTGTGGGGTAGTGCGCACAATATTTTGAAATTATAAACCAAGACCCTGAAAAAAAAGAAACAATAATGGCCTAAATAAGGGAAATGTGACATGGAAATCAATGTCATTAACTTAAGAAGAAAAATCGTAAATATTATTGTAATTTTAAGATGTTAATGCTATATTTGACCATAATGT
>JALVQQ010000057.1 GCA_027025395.1 Deltaproteobacteria bacterium
CCATAAGGCACTACGCATACACAGGCACACCATCTCTCATTGGAACCATTCCAGGCAAGACCTACCATCCCAAAGTAGCAGCCATAAGCAATTTCACCAGGATTTCCAGAGAACTCACAGTTGACCTGTACTATGGCCACCTTGATGGAAACTATGAATACAGTCCCAATGGAGGCGTCAACTGGATAACCATTGCAAATGATGTTGATACCTGGACAAGGACTCTGTCTGCCGGTGAGACACTTTGGCTGAGGGTGGTTGTAAGAGACGATGACGGCAACATCTATCATATTCTTTCTCCTTCACCCTGGGGAGACGCAGACATAGACATGGATGAGGAATATTACTTTGCCTTTCCGCCAACTGCCTATTACCGCGGGGCAGGCGGGGTACGGGATATTACAGGTTATGTGGCTGTAGTTCGGCCTTAATCTCCTGATCCTGAATAGTGAATCCGATCTGCTTTCGGGGCGGGTTTCATGCCTGCCCCGTTTCACGTCTGGTTCTCTTCTCCATTCTGGCAATAACAGCGGCGCCGCATGAATCACTGAATACATTCACAGAAGTTCTGCACATGTCAAGCAGTCTGTCCACCACCAGTATGGGGGCAATGGCCTCTGCCGGCAGGCCAATGGTGCCAAGTATAACTGTAATGGCCACAAGGCTTGCCGCTGGTATGCCAGCCACGCCGACAGACGTAAGAAGAGCCGCGAACACCACTGTAAACTGCTGGGCAAAAGAGAGTTCCACCCCGTAGGCCTGGGCCAGGAACATGGCGGCAACGCATTCATAAAGGGCCGTGCCATCCATGTTTACTGTTGCACCAAGAGGCAGAACAAATGAGGTTATACGGTTGGGAATGCCTGCTTCCTTTTCAAGACATTCAAGAGTTATGGGCAGGGTGGCAGATGATGAAGCTGTGGAAAATGCAGTTATCAGCGCTGGAATCATGGCCCTGATATGGCTGAGAGGTTTTACTCCGGCGCTGAAAAGTATAAGGGGCAGGATGACACAGGCGTGCAGGGCCAGCGCTCCTGTTACAGTGATGAAGAACCAGGCCAGTGAGGAAAAGGCAGCCAGGCCGGTGGTGGCCGTAACCTCGGCAACAAGGCCGAAAATACCAACAGGCGCAAGCTTCATGACCCATTCAGTAATGAGCATCATCACCTGGAACAGTCCATCCCAGAACCGTTTCAGTGTGTCCGCAGGGCCGGTCCCGTGAAGACGGGTCAGGGCGCATCCCATGAGAATACCGAAGAATATCAGGCCAAGCATCTGTCCCTCGGCTGCGGCATGAATGATATTTGGAGGTATCATCCTGATAAATACAGCAGCAATATCAGCGGTCCCTCTGCCATTTATCTTCTGAGCAATATCTGTTGAAATGGCCGAAAGCCCAAGGCTGTCCCCTGCCGGAATGCCGTGCACTAATCCAGGGTGAATCATCTGAACCATAAACAGGCCGGTAAGAATTGCGGCAAGGCTTGTCATGGCGTAGTAGATGACTGTCATGATGCCCAGTCTGCCAAGGTCCGAGCCCTTTCCCATGCCTGCGACCCCGGTGATTATGGAGGAGAGAATAAGGGGCACGATAAGCATTTTAAGGGCATTCAGGAAAAGGGTGCCGAGGAAGTCATAGATATCTATGAGGAGGATGCCTGCTATGGCAGTATCCCTGCCAAAGAGAAGCCCTGCTGCAATTGCTGAGGCCATGGCAAGGGCAATCTGGATATGAAAGGGCGGGAGTTTTTTCATAATGTCAAGCTATGTGGCAACAGACAGCGGCTCCGGCGCTTTACCGGTACAGCAGCCATGCCTGGCGCTCCTCTCTGAACAGGGAAAGTTCCTGCTGCCACATCTTTTCCATATCAGCAGGCCCATGGCCCTGCTCTACCGCCTTTCGCGCATCACTGTTTCCGATGATGAGGTCAGCAGGGAGTTTTTCAAATTCATACTCGTATGGAGGTGATTTCCACTGGAACCTGTCACCATGGATGCGTTTTATTGCTGACAGCAGGGACAGTGTAAACAGGTACGAATCAAAGGCCCTGATATCTGTGACATGGACCTGAAAGCCCTGGCACTGCGTGCCTGCCCACTTGTGAAACGTGGGTTCAAATAGCTGGGGGCGCAGATAAAAGCCTTGAAGA
>JALVQQ010000058.1 GCA_027025395.1 Deltaproteobacteria bacterium
GTCTTTTCCATGCCGTCTGGTCGTACTGAGTCGGACAGCATGGATGCATCACTGGGCACGGTTGTAATGAAACCAGCGTGGTGGGGTGATATTAAAGGTTTTGAGCATTTGCGTAGAGGGAAGCGTTCCGATGAGTATAGACTGTGGAAAAAGAAGCAGCAGGAAAAGATTCTTGAACTCATGGAAAAATATTTCGACGGTATTATAAACTGTTTGCAACCCCTTGCCTTTGGTACTCCTCTCACATTCAGGGATGAGCTGGGGACGCCCCGGGGCGGGGTTTATGGAGTCCTGAGAAGTTCAGGACAGATTAATCCGTCACCAAGAACCAGCCTTCCGGGCCTGTGGCTTACCGGGCAGAATACACTTATGACAGGTATTGTGGGAACGTCAATATCAGCACTTGGTGCTGCTGGAGAAATACTGGGGCTGGAAGAGCTCTGGAACGAGGTGAGGCAGTGCCGTTGAAACGGGTCGTAATTACAGGAGCCGGTGCGGTTTCACCCTTTGGGCTGGGTGTGGGCAGGCTCGTTGATGCCGTCCGGAATGGCCGTTCCGGGGTAAGGTTCATGCCTGAATGGCAGCCGGTCAGAGGGCTTGGTTCGTTTTTAGCAGCGCCTGTCCCTGATTTTGATGCAAAAACACTGCTTCCGCGCAGTGTAAGAAGGACCATGGGGCCAATGGCAGTTTACGCCGCTGTTGCAGCCCTTGAGAATGCAGGGCTGTCGCCTGAAATTCTGAAATCCGGGCGTACCGGCGTAGTGATGGGATCCACAACAGGCAGTCCATCCATAAATGAAGAATTTTACAGGGAATTCATTCCCGAAAACAGCATAGAGGGCCTGCGGTCCGGCACTTTTTTCAAGATAATGGGGCATACCTGCGCTGCCAACGTGGCCCAGCTCCTTGGTATTACAGGGGAGCAGTGGTCAACTGTCAGCGCCTGCACTTCCTCCATTCAGGCCGTCGGGCTTGGCCTTATGCTTATACAGTCCGGCAGGCAGGATGTAGTGTTCTGTGGCGGTGCAGATGAGGTGCACCACACTGTAAGCGTGGTTTTTGATGTCCTGAAGGCTGCATCCCGTATGAATGACACTCCGAATCGTACCCCCAGGCCCTTTGATGTGATGCGCGATGGTGTAGTGTGCGGTGCCGGCAGCGGCGTGCTGGTGCTTGAAAGTCTGGACCATGCCCAGGCCCGGGGGGCCATACCCCTGTCAGAGGTGCTTGGTTTTGGCAATTGTAATGACAGCGGCCATGTGGCCAACCCCGGTATGGAGGCCATGGCAACGGCAATGAGACTTGCCCTGAAGGATGCGGGCATGGAGCCAGGGCATATTGATTATGTAAATGCCCATGCTACCGGCACCATTGCCGGTGATGCCACAGAGGCAAGGGCAATTAATGCTGTGGTTGGAGATAGGGTGGCGGTAAGTTCCTTCAAGGGTTATGTAGGGCATACCCTTGGTGCAGCAGGTGCTCTTGAATCCATTATATTACTTGAAATGATTAGAACTGGAGAGATTTTCCCCACTCTGAATCTCCATGAGCCAGACAGCACATGCAGTGGTATTAAGCATGTAAGGAAGGGTTTCCAGCAGACCCTTGATACAGTACTGAAAAACAATTTTGCCTTGGGGGGCGTTAACAGTTCCCTGGTGTTAGGGAGGTTTCAGCATGACAGATGAGAGTGATCTCAGGGCCAGGGTGAACCGGGTTCTTGCTGATGAATTCGAGCTTGACCCGAGTGATCTGAGAGATGATGCCAATCTCTATGAGGACCTTGGCCTGGACAGCCTGGATGCAGTGGATATGGTTGTTGCACTGGAGAAGGAGTTCGGTCTAAAGTTTACAGATGAAGAGGCATTGAGGTCAGTCCGTACCATGCATGACCTTTATGAGCTGGTGTCCAGGTTATACAGGGATGTCCAAGCTGCTTGATGAAGCGTATCCTGTTCAATATCTACTTCTGGCCATGTTTTTTCCTGGTAACTGTGGCAGGAGTGACATTCACATGGGTTACTGTCAGATTCATGATGCTTTTCAGATATCATGACGTGGACAGGTTTGTCCGGACGGCAATCATGGCATATGGTTTTGTGATTGTAAGGCTTATCGCCTTTATGGTTCCCATAAGGCTTCATGAC
>JALVQQ010000059.1 GCA_027025395.1 Deltaproteobacteria bacterium
CTATTTCCCTGTATCTTGAACCGGGCAGTTAATGCCCATACCTGGGAAAAGTGTTCCCCGCCATCTCGGCCTATTTATTATTCCACAGGCTTTTGTGCCTAAAAACGGGTGGTTTTTTAAAAAATCTACCCCTTTAAAGCCGGGCATGTTTATTGCGTTTTCATGCATAAAAAAATTTCAAGGGGAAAATCATGAGCGCAATACCACTTGTAAACCTGATCCCTCAGGGCCAGCAAGAGGCCTCTGGAAACACAGTCATTGAAGCAGGGCAAAGCCATCCTTCATCGGACAGATTCGAGAACTTAATTGCACAGGCAGGTCAACAGCCATTGAACACAACTTCCTCTGCACAGGCGTCTTCAGGGCAGGAACCGACTGGAGGATTCAGTGACCTGCTCAAGCTGCTTGATATTCTTTTCGGCTTCGGAAACATGAAGAATTCAGATGGTTTGAGCGCACCAGGTAATTCGGGAGAAAGTGTGCCTGTTCAAGCCGCAAGCCAGGATAATACTGCCGGTCAGGCGCAGTCAGCCGCATCTGCCCCTCCAAAGGCTTTTGAAGGTTTCCTCTCCGAGGTTCAAAAGATGCTGGTAATATTCCAGGCAGTCGCTCACCAGTTCTTCAGCGGGCTTCACTCTTCTATTCAGCCGCTTGAAGATGAAACATCAACCCTCGAGGAAGAAACATCTTCTGAAAATACAGTTTCTGCCGGTATTCAGCAGGTGGAAAATTCATCCAAGGCGGTTCAGGATGCTACCGTGCCCCTTGAAAACATTCAAGCCGCACCTGGGATCTCTCTAACGCCCCAGCCGGAAATCCAGCAGACAACAGGCACTGCAGACAGCCAGCCGCAAACTAATCAGGCTCAAAATTTTAAATTCTACTCCCTTTCGTACAGCGGGCCCGTTCCGGAAGGTGATGCGCAGTCTGCGAACATAAACAGCTATGCGGCATCATCGGTTATTCCGGACTTTAACCAGGCCATTGAAACAACTGAAGATTCATTGAGTAATTTCATGCAGATGGATATGAGACAGGCCGTATTCAGCGAAGTACCGGGCCAAGACGCAGAAACCCGTATCAGCATGATGTCGGGCTCGATACAGCTGACAGGAGAAAAGGATCCTCCCGTCTCCTTGCACATGGAAAGGGTAAATGTCACCTCTCATAAAGGCAGCCTTAATGCATATGCCATCCAGGCATCGGCGGACACCAGGGTCCAGGGCCCGGCTTCCCAGCAGCAGGGCCAGGCGTCTGACAACCAAAACAGCCTTGTTATAAATTATGCATCATTCAGCACTACGAACCAGATGGACAACGACACCGGACAGAGCAGCCAGCAGCAGCAATCCAGCCCCCAAGGAGAACTGGACATAGTATATCAAAATACCTCTCAGCCAGGTGCTGCCCAGGTTTCCGGAGCAGAAACGAGGTTCATCCAGCCTTCAGGCACTACCGGAGAAAACGTTGCCGCCCAGCTGGCTGACGGCATAAGCCAGGCGGTTAAGCTGAACAGGAACCGGGCTGTTCTTCATCTCAACCCGCCAGAGCTCGGCTCCGTAAAGGTCAACATTTCCGTTGACCATGCCAATCACATACAAGCCAGTTTCGTGGCGGATCACCCGGAAACCAAGCATATCCTGGAGGCAAATCTCCAGCACCTGAGGGACAATCTGGCCCAGAATGGTTTTTCCCTGGGACAGGTGAACGTGGATATCGGCGGCAACAACTTTGCCGGTTTCGGCCAGGACCCCCAGGGACATCACCTTACCCCGTTCGGGGACCCGGCCATGTGGCTTAACAACAATGCCGAAAACAGCGCTGACACAGCAGCTTCGGCCTCGGGCCATGTCATTGATCAAAACGGCGTTCACGTCGTGATTTAGGCAGGAAAAAAATGATTACAACAGGCTTGACTCATTCTCCGGCTGCTCAGACCGAAGACCAGAAAATAAAATACGAAACAAAAGAGGACCACTCCACCTTGAGCCGGGACGATTTCATGAAGCTCTTTGTAACCCAGCTTCAATACCAGGATCCCATGAACCCAATGGAGAGCGCAGAAATGGCTTCTCAGGTCGCCCAGTTCAACATGGTAGATCTCATGTATAAAAACAACACTGCCCTTGAAGGCATGGCTAATGC
>JALVQQ010000060.1:0-939 GCA_027025395.1 Deltaproteobacteria bacterium
GAGCTTTACAATGGAGATACCGGCATCTGCTGGCCGGACAAATCAGGGGCAATAAAGGTGCTGTTCCAGGGCGGCGACAACCAGGTTAGAAGCCTCTCTCCCTCGAGGCTTCCTGCGTTTGAGCCTGCCTGGGCAATAACGGTGCACAGCAGCCAGGGATCGGAGTTTGAAAAGGTGCTCTTTATCCTGCCGCCCGAGGACTCCCCGCTTCTTGGAAGGGAGCTTCTTTACACTGCAATTACCAGGGCAAGACGGGAGATAGTGATTTTTGGCACTGCTGCAACCCTTGAAAAATGTGTTGCAAGGCAGACCAGGCGATTTTCCGGCCTGGCCCGGTTGCTGTGGTGAGGATAATACCAGTAATGCCATTCATTCAAGGCGCGATTCCCCTACTCCTCTACAAGGTAATCCAATGAGGCGGGCCCCATTGTCAGGACAATTTTTCATCTCGATCAATTCTGCTTCGGCAATTTCATTCTGATTTGAACTTGCTGTTTTTTCGTTTTTTTATAAGCTGTATCAATTGACGCTTGTCATTTTCTGTGGGACGGTGATTTGCTTTGGCACTTCATTTTATGTCTCGTCGCTCCAAGGCAAGAAAAATTTCAAAACCCCGGTGATTTGTGGTAAAGAAAATTCCAAGGATAAAAAATGTCGAGTTTGGACGGTGGGCTGATGCGTAACAAGTTTTTGTCCTTAACTCCCTGAAGAATCTGATTTGTTGAGACTGGAATATCACCTAAGGAGCAAGGATTATTCAAGGTTTTAACCGCATTTCCAGGCAGACGGTTTTAGGGGCTATTAACGAGGCTATCATCTTTTGCATTCTTGATTTTTTTTGATATTTCCTGCAAAAATATCACAAGCAGATTCACGAAGCAGCCTTGACTTCTTGATGGACTGGCACCTGTCTCATCAGCCGGGTCAGCCAGGAGGACT
>JALVQQ010000060.1:949-6658 GCA_027025395.1 Deltaproteobacteria bacterium
GAGATAAGGTCTCACACTCAGGGTTTTTTCAGCGTTCCGGCGGCGGCGATTTTTTTGCTTTTAGCGCTTGTGAAAATTTTCCTCTTGACCTAAGCAAAACATGGGAATAAAGGCTCAGGAGTTTTAAAATGAATGAGTTAAAGAAGGCCTTGGTTTATGTTTTAATTTGTATTTTTCTAAATGTTCCTGGCGCTGTATTTGCCGCCAGGATTTTCATCTTGATGAGCTATAGTGTAAACGATACGTGTGGAGGGCCGCAGCTTCAGGGTGTAATGGACATTCTTCACCAAAAAGATGGTAAGGATATAAACACAAAAATATTTTGTCTCAATTCGAAAAGCCTTCCCAAAGAAAAGGTTGAGGAACGCAGGAAAGAGGCCAGGGAGAGATTCAAGGCCTTCTCGCCTGATGTGTCAATCTCTATTGATGACACAGCCTTTCAAACACTTGCGCCCTTTTTTACTGAAAATACCGGGCATGGCTATCTTGTCTTTACAGGTACAAATATCTCGCCCGAGGAATACAACCAGCGTTTTCATTTCCATAAAAAACGAATCCCAACAGGCAGGATAACAGGCGTTTATGAAAATCTCCTTCAGTTAGAACAATTCACGTTCTTTTCAATCATAAACAACAAACCTGGAAAGGTAGCAATCTTGTACTCGGATGATCCTGTTGCCAGGATAGTTCTTAACCAGATTCTTGACGAACTCAAGGGCACCAGATATGAGACTTCGTTGTTACCCATGAAGGCCTCTACCCTGGAAGAGGTAAAAAGGTATGCACGGAAAATAGAAACTGATCCGGAAATCAAGGCATATATCCCCATCACCTTTTCGATAAAGGACAGTAAGGGGCCAAACTCAAGGCAGCTTAAAATCAATGACATAGCACCGCTTTTATTGAAGACCATCCACAAGCCTGATCTCGCAGTGAACTCATCATTCGTAAAGCTTGGTTTTTTTGGCGGTGTCTCAATAGATTTTTACGCCATGGGGAAGGAGGCCGGGAATATGGCCATGCTGCTTTTAAATGGCTATAAGATCTCTCACTTGTGCATAAGAGACGCCCATGAAAAGAAAATAGTCATCAACATAAGCCGCGCCAAGGAGGTGGGACTTCATCTTACTCCATCGGTTATGGCGCTTGCGGACAGGCTGGTTAAATGATCGATTTTTGTCAATCGTTTCTGGAAATCGCCGCAGCGCTCCTCCTGTTTTTCTTGGTTGGCCTGCTGTACGACAAGGACAGGTTATCAGGGGCGGAGCGTGGGGGACATGACGGCCTTACACTGATATTTTTGGCTCCCCTTGTACTTTTGGTATTCCTGAAATCCGTTGCTGGTTTTGGACCCTGTCTTCCCTGGCAATCCCTTGACCATAACATGTTTGCCATGTTGCTTACGGCAATACCGCCTGCAATTGTAATCCTAAAGGTCAAAAAGCAGCCCTGGGGCAATGTGTTGATCTTGCTTGCCAGCGCCATTTCTCCATTTTTTTATACGATAGTTCCAAGCACAACCTTTTTGGGCATCTCGTTACTTCTATACGCCATTTTCCTGTTATTCCATTCGCTGGCCAGGCACAGCTCATATTCCCAAAATAACACCCTGTATCTCGTATGGCTCACCATTATACTTTTACTCATTACATGCCTTGAACAGATAAATTTCCCATTATCCGCGAGAGATTGGACAGTGCTGCGACTTTTCGGGGAAGGCATTTCTTTTCTGCTTATTTGTATTGGACTTGTCCTCATTTCAAACAAGTGGAGCAGACAGGCCAGGAAATATCTTTTTGTTTCTGTCCTTTTATTTCTGGCGCTTTCAATAGCCTGTCTAATGGCCTTTTTAAATGCCCTGGCCCAGGCAGAGACCAATTACTTTTCAAAAACTGTTAAAGATCTTCAAACGTTTTGGGAACGGGCCGATACATTTGAGTCCAGGTGTTTCAAGGAGTTAAAGCTCATATCGGGCCATCCCAATGTCAAGGCCATCCTTGCAACCGGTAGTGATCCAAACAACTATTTGTCATTGTTTGAGGTCCAACTGGGGGCCTCTGCTGTTTTTATCATGGATAAAAACGGTTATGTAATTGCCTCATCGCCCGAAGAGTTTCTCGGGGAAAATTACGGGTTCAGGCCCTATTTTAAAAGGGCAATCCAGGGACAGGCCAACTGCTTCTTTGCAAGGGGAATAAGCTCCCATATCCTTGGCGCATATTTCGCAAGGCCGCTGGTGGGTGAGGACGGCATCATCCAGGCTGTAATTACCATGAAAATTCCTCTCGAAGAGATTTTTTCAGGGCTCAGGGACAAGAATGCCCTCCTGATAAATCAGGATGGCCTGGTGCTGATGGGGCCTTTGGGCATGGAAGGCGGGCTGCTGTTTGCCGGTTCGGATATTAAAAAGCATTACAAAGAATTAACAGGACTGTTGGGTGGCAACCCCCTGCATTTGCTTAAATTTCAGAGACTGGGCCCAAAATACGTGCTGTCTCACGGCGGGGAAAAGTATGTTTATGCATCAGTGCCGATTCAACCCCAAGGTTGGGAGATTGCCAAACTTATCCCGTCAAAAGGCGTATTTTCGAAAAACGGTTTTTACTATCTGGCCAGTTATCTCGCTATTGCGATATTTTCAATCCTCAGTGCCCTGGGAAGCATCCATATCCACGAAATTGCAAACCGCCTTGAGACAGAGAGGCTCAAACGCATGAGGGCCGAAGGTTTACAGTACCTTCTGACATCCATCATTGAACAGGGCAAGGAAGCGGTATTTTTAACCGATGAAGAGGCAAAAACAGAATACGTCAATCAGGCAGCCTGCGACCTGACAGGTTTTGCAAGGGACGAACTTTTGGGCAAACACCCCGAAATTCTGAATGACAAAGGCCAAGAAACCGGGAAATTCAGTGAAATTTTCAGGCAAGTCAGGAAAGGTCGTGACTGGAATGGAAGGATTACATGCAGAAGGAAGGATGGAAAGACCTATGAGGCTGAATGTACTGTTTTTTCCATTCTGGATGAAGAGAAAAGGATAAAATACGTGATCATCCAGAAAGATGTCACGAGAGAGACTGTCCTGGAACAGCAGTTGATTCATGCCCAAAAGATGGAAGCCCTGGGGACCCTCGTGGGAGGAGTCGCCCATGACTTCAACAACCTTTTAATGGCCCTGCAGGGATATGCAGAGGTTGGCTCCATGAAATTGGAAGAGGGGCATCCTGTAAGAAGTTATCTTGGTCAAATTTTATCAAATATACAAAAGGCTTCCGGCATTGTAAGGCAATTGCTTGTCTTTGGAAGGCAACAAGTTGGCCAGAGAACCCTCATCAATCTGAATGAAACCGTCCAGGATATAAACAAGACACTCCTGAGACTCATGGGTGAAAACATACAAGTCGTTTTGGACCTGGAGGAAGAACTTCCGCCGGTTGAGGCTGATCCCGTCAACATGGAACAGGTCCTGATCAATCTCGTATTAAACGCCAGGGATGCCATCAAAGACCAGGGGGAAATCACCATTCAAACCAGAGCCGTTAAATATGGCAGTGACGATGTTTCCAGGATACCTGGTGCCAAGCCAGGCAGGTATGTGCAGTTATCAGTGAGGGATACGGGATCTGGCATGCCCAGGGAGATAATTAGCAGGATTTTCGACCCGTTTTTCACTACCAAGGGGCCTGCCAAGGGAACCGGGCTTGGGCTAAGCGTAGTTTACAGCATTGTCAGGCAGCATGAAGGCTGGATCACAGTCTACTCGGAGGTGAACCAGGGCACTGCTTTCCATGTTTATATCCCCATAGCCAACTTGAAGGATGACATGGAACAGGGGGAAACAGGTGAAGTCCATTTCCAGATTGACGGGAATGGCCGCAAGATACTTTACATAGAGGATGAAGAAGACATCTTGGACATAGTATCCCAATACCTGGAAGAATATAATTTCAAGGTGTTTAGGGCGGAGAGCTTGGGGATTGCACAAAAAATCTTCCAGGAAAACCAGGACGCCATTGATTTCATTTTGTCCGACGTGGTGCTTCCGGATGGCAACAGTTTTGAGTTCATAAAAGGGCTTTCTCCAGACATTCCGGTCATCTTTTGCACTGGTTATATCAATCAGCAGGACACAAAAGACAAGATCCTCAGGATGGGATTTCAATTCCTGAACAAGCCGTTTACAAAACATGAGCTTTTGCGTGCAATTGGAGCCGCCCTTAACATAAGAATTTCCCCTTAAGAAACATTCCCTGTAATTATTGAGTTTCAGGGTAACGGCTTCATTAAGCCCCGGTTCTGGTGACCTCGATGGCCAGCCTTTGGGGATTCGCATTCCATGAAAGTCAAGGGGTTCGGAATCAATGGCCGCTTTCCATCGACAAGCAACTGTCAACCTGAGCCCCGATGATCCGGAATCCCGCGTTGCAATATGTCATATTGGAAGGCAGGCTTCCAATATGCAAACTTATATTCAGAGATACATTTGCACGATCACCCACTGGCTCTATTAACATCAGAAACAATTTGTAAGATCGCCCACACGTTATCTGGCTGTACGGCAGGCTATCCGGGGGGTGTGGTCAAGGCCCCGGTCAGTCGGGCAAAACCGCACCGGTACAGCAGGATACACATTTGAAACCCCGGACAGGCTTCTGATATCCGGAAGGGCGTGACATCCAGGCAGAAACAGCACCATGAAGATAACTGAAGGCGCCCCGAAACAAACCCGAGCTGCACTCACCATCATGACAATTACATCTCTGTTCCCCCTGTGGGCAATTGCTGTTTCGGCGGCAGCATGGTTATTGCCCGGACCCTTTGTGCAATCAAGGCCCGCTATAGTGCCCCTGCTTGGGGTCATAATGCTCAGCATGGGCATGACACTTACCTGCGGGGACTTTCTGGAAGTGGCAAGAAGGCCAGGCACAGTGGCTGCCGGAGTATTTCTCCAGTATTTTTTCATGCCCCTTTCCGCCTGGCTTATATCCATGCTTCTGCACCTGTCTCCAGCGCTAACGGCAGGAATGGTCCTGGTGGGCGCATGTCCCGGAGGAACCGCATCAAATGTGATCTGCTTTCTTGCAGGTGGCAATGTGGCGCTCTCCATAACCCTTACCGCATGTTCAACACTGCTTTCCGTGGGGGCCACTCCCCTGCTCACGCTACTTTATGCAGGCCAGACAGTACCGGTTCCCGCTTCAAGCATGTTTCTTTCAATTCTCAAGATTGTACTTGTGCCCGTTACGGCAGGAATCGCCATAAACACCATGGCGGGGGCAAGACTCAAGCCCTTGAAAAAAATCTTGCCCCTTGTCTCCGTAGGGGCGATTGTGTTCATAATCGGGATTGTGGTTGCGCTAAACCGCCATAACCTTGCCACTGCGGGCATTGCAGCGGCAGCGGCAGTTATTCTGCACAACCTTTCGGGCCTTGCTGCAGGTTACCTGGTGCCAAGGGCCGCGGGCTGGGACTCAAAGACCTGCCGCACCATAGCAATAGAGGTAGGCATGCAGAATTCCGGGCTTGCGGTCGCCCTTGCTCTCAAATACTTCTCTGCCGCCGCGGCCCTTCCCGGGGCGGTCTTTTCTCTGTGGCACAACCTTTCCGGCTCCGGGCTGGCTTCGTTCTGGTCAAAAAAATCTGTGTAAGCCTCCAGGAAGGCCTGACGCCATCGGGAAAAGATCCGGTCCATGAGCCTTTTTCCCGGTG
>JALVQQ010000061.1:0-6320 GCA_027025395.1 Deltaproteobacteria bacterium
GTATTATGTGAACAGGCATCGCGAGGTAAAGCCTGGGCGGTACGTTTTGATGGCCATAAGCGATACCGGAGAGGGCATGGATGAACATGTCCTGTCAAAAATCTTTGATCCCTTTTTTACCACCAAGGAACATGGCAAGGGAACCGGTCTCGGCCTTGCGACAGTATATGGTATCGTCAAGCAGCATAATGGCTATATTTACGCATACAGTGAAAAAGGCAGGGGCACAACATTCAAGATCTATTTGCCGGCCAGCACGAAACCTGAAGAAGAAGTAGATGGCAAATCAGCGGTCAGGGCCTTGCTGGAAGGAAATGAAACCATACTGATTGTAGATGATAACGCATCTATTCGTCAGCTTATTGTGGAAACACTGAAACCGCTTGGGTACAACTGCCTTCAGGCCGGGTGCGGGGAAGATGCAGTCAATGTGCTTCGCAAACATGGCGGTGAGGTCCACCTGTTGCTTACGGATGTCGTCATGCCCGGCATGAGCGGCAGGGAGCTTGCAGAAACGATCAGGAAGGAGAGGCCTGGCATAAAGGTAATCTTCATGTCCGGCTACACGGAAAATATCATAGCGCACCACGGGGTGCTTGAACATGGAATCAATTATATTTCCAAACCGGTCACCCCTGTTACATTAACCCAGAAAATCAGGAGCGTGCTTGACGAAAACTGAGCCCCTGTGACCGAGCCGTCTCTGTCATTGTACTTCCCGCATATCCTGCCGCAGTGGAGTGCGTGTGCGCGTGTTTGCCGCAAACCCGGCAATATGGCAACAGAAGGCCGTGCCGTGGCGGATGTTGGTGGCTTAAAACATGACCTTTTTCAAAGTTTTCAGCCCGCCTTCCTGTCCATGAATCTGGGGGGTAACGACTGCATGAGAGAGCAATGAAAAGGGATCTGGTGGTATCCTTTGCCATATTGTTACTGTTTTGCTTGGGTTATAACGCGGGCGATGCCGGCGGCTCCCTGGGCGGCAGCAAGGTTCCGGCGGGAGCAGACTCGGCCCATGCCGCACAATCCGGCAGTGTAACGGATGCACTGAAAAACGGAAGGTTTTCGGCAGATCTCAAGCTCTTCCATATGGTAAGAACATTTGACAAGGTAACGCCGGATGCACGGGCCCTGGCTGGCGGCGGGATTCTAAAGTATGAGAGCGGGGGATTTCATGGAGCAAGGTTTGGCCTTGCATACTATGGAAGTCACAGGTTAGGAGGGTTTTACAGCAGAACAGAGGGTGCTGGAACGAGTTTGCTCCAAGGTAATGGAGATGATGTCCGGTTTCTTGGCGAGGCCTATTTGCAATATGACATGGGCAGGACAACCTTCAGGGTTGGACGTCAGAGACTTGCAACCCCCTTGATGGGGGATCTGTACCAGAGGATTTTGCCAACTGTTTATGAGACTGCAATTATAACAAACAGGGACCTGCCAGGCACAACCGTCCAGGCCGGATACGTTGCAAGCTACAGCGGATTTGCATCCAGATACAGCGGTTTTGATGACAATAATGAACAGTGGGGAGATAGCGGCCTGGTCTATGTTTATGTCAAAAACAGCCTTGTGAAAACTCTTTCAATAAGGGGAGAATATGTCAGGGCTGTATCGGATACGGACCATAGCGGGATGACAATCCCTGTAAAAGATTACAGATATGTGGATCTAAGGTATGACCTGCCTTTTGGTACGGAGAGCCATCTGAAGGTCCAGTATGGGGGGAATTCATACAACAATGCGCCGGATTCGGCACTTGTGGGGATCAGGGTCGGAACGACATTTTTCAACATGATAGAGGCTGCATTGTTCCTTGACAGGATCTATGACAATAACTTTGAAGTGATAATGTCCAGTCCAATGTACACGGACTGGCAACAGGGTTATGGCCTTTATGAACCAAGCACCGGATTTGGCGGGTTGGTAATGATAAGGCCTGCAAAAGATTTAAAGATCAGGATTGTCTATGTGGATGTAAGCTCGGATACGGACAAACTTGTTGATGATTTTTCGGAATTCAATCTTGATCTGAAATACAGGATCAACTCCTGGTCAAGGCTAAGGATCAGCTATTCCATGAAAAATCAGTCTGATGCCTCTGAAAGATTGTTGATGGCGGGAAAGGGCGGAAGGGAAGACAGAAATGACCTGCGGATCATCTGCTATATCAACTTCTAGTTTTGTCCTTGCCTGTCCTGCCGCGCCATCTGCGGTACGCCCCTGATTACGAAGCCCCGGCCGTCAAACATTGACGGGTCATAACACAGTAAAGCCCTTCTGCGTCACTGCATCTCCCATCCCCATCATTTGCCCTGGTGTTTTGGCCTGTTGTGAAGGGCCTTCAAATGTGGAGCCATGTCCATACATGAAAAATCATATCCGTACATGCGTATTGACGATCATGCATGATCAGCCCTTTTGGGGCAGGACGTAACTCCCTGTTATCCATCCATGCTGAACAAAATGCTGCCCATGCCTGGGGTTAAACCGGTCAAGGCCGCACTTGCGGAGGTTTTTTTTTAATGTTTTCCATTCCGATTGGCAATGGCAGATGATTCGTGAGAGGCGGTTTCAGTACGGCTGGTGCAGCGGGAGCCTTTCAGGAAATTTCTGGTACAATTTGAAAAATGAAGGGGTGCGGCAGCCTGTACATTTCAGCCTCTGTTTATTAAGCTGGTGGAGATTTTTTCTGAAAGGAATTGTCGGTAACCAGGTTTGAACAGGAACAGTGCTGAAAAACTCAGGCTGGGCATGGTGAACTTCATCAATACCGCGCCGGTCTATCTGCCGTGGCTTGAATCAGGCGGGCATCCAGGCTGGGAGGTAGTAGAGGGGACGCCCACCGAGCTTAATGATCTGCTCCGTTCCGGCTCGCTTGATGCAGGTCTCGTCTCCTCCTTTGCCTATGGCGTTGATCATGATGATTATGTACTCCTCCCGGATCTTGGCATAAGCGCGTGCGGCGCGGTGGGAAGCGTCCTCCTGTTTTCACGCATGGAGATTGACACGCTTGATGGCCATGTGGTTGGCCTTACGCCCCAGTCAGCTACCTCCGTCAATCTTCTCCGGATAATATTTGAGAAATTTCTGGGCGTGCGGCCCCGTTACCGTTCAGGCTGTTTCATGGAGCTTGAGCAGGGGGATGCGGCAGCATATCTTTCCATAGGCGATGAGGCCCTGCGCCGCAGGGCCGCCGCGTCAGGCTATCATGTATATGATCTGGCCAGCATCTGGCTGGAGCATACCGGCCTGCCCTTTGTTTTTGCTGTTTGCGCGGTAAGGGATGATGTGTGGCGCGGCAATCCTGACGGTGTGAGGTCCCTTGGCCGGAAGTTGTCCGAATGCCGCTATCGCGGAAGAGATGAGCTTGAGCGCATCAGCCGCATGGTCGCGCCAAGGATACCCATGACCCCTGGTGAGTGCCTTGAGTACCTGACCGGTATTGACTTCGATCTTTCCTGTCGCAAACAGGAGGGCCTTCTGACTTTCGTTCGAGAACTCGACACACTTGGAGGGTTTCCGCGCATCGACAGACTCGATATAATCAACTGAGTACCTGGCTGACCGGGGCGGGAAGCAGGCCGCCTATACGAAAACAGAAAATGACACTTCCAAAAGAGACTGAAAAAAAAGGTTTTGTTCAGGATAAATTTGCCTCTGTTTCAGAAAAGTATGATCTTCTTAATTCCCTGTTGAGCTGTTATGTCGATCACTACTGGCGCATGGCCGCTGCAAGAGAGTTGTGCATGTATCCCGTGGAGACAGTTCTTGACCTCTGCGCCGGCACCCTTCCGCTTTCACATGAGCTTGTGAGACAGATGCCGCGCCGGGTGGTTTCGGTGGATTTCTGCCATGACATGCTGAAATACGGGGTCAGGCACATGAAGAAGGGGTATGAGAGGGCCATTCTGCCTGTGTGCGGAGACGGGGAAATGCTTCCCCTGGCAGATTCGTGCTGCGCGGGAATCACTGTGGCGTTCGGGGTTCGCAACCTTGCCCGTCTTGACAGGGGCTTTTCTGAAATGCTCAGGGTGCTGAGGCCGGGAGGAAAGCTCGTTATCCTTGAATTTTCGCGCCCGTCCCTGCCCCTGTTCCGCGGAATTTACATGTACTATCTGAAAAACATCCTGCCGCGCATAGGGGGCCTCATATCCGGAGACACCGAGGCCTACCGCTACCTTGCCGAATCCATAGAGGCCTTTCATGCCCCTGACCAGCTGGCGCGGATGATGGCTTCTGCAGGCTTTGCACAAGTGAGATACTATCCCCTTACCTTTGGAATCGTGCATATCCATACAGGCATAAGGGCGTCCTGAGTTATGAATCGTTCAAAACAGCGGCTAAAGCGGCACAGGCGGGAATTTTCATGAAAAACAGTGAAAACAGGGGAGAGGTCTATATCTATTCAGACGGGGCCTGTTCGGGTAATCCCGGCCCTGGCGGATGGGGCGCGGTGCTCCGCTATAACGGCGCTGAAAAACGCCTTTGCGGATGGTGCGGCAACACCACAAACAACCGCATGGAACTGCTGGCTGTCATCAGGGCGCTGGAGGCGCTGACAAGGCCGGTGCAGGGGGTTATCACCACTGATTCCCAGTATGTCAAGGATGGAATAACGGGCTGGATAAAAACCTGGAAGAAGAATGGCTGGCGCACCTCTGGCAAAAAACCCGTAAAGAACCGTGACCTCTGGGAAAGGCTTGATAAACTTGCGGCAACACATGCGCTGCGCTGGAACTGGGTCAAGGGCCATGCGGGGCATGAGTTCAATGAAATTGCCGACTCCCTTGCTGCCGGCGCTATAATCCGGGGCCAGAAAGGCGAGCTTCCTGAAGATATTGATGGACTGATTGAATGACAGGCATGTCCTGGAGGGCCGCTACCCGTCACTGCCTTTCACGCCTGTGCCGCCTCTTTTCCCGCTGGCTGACCTGCCGGATAATCAGTCTGGCCTTCCCCTTGTTTATCCCGAGTTCCTGCCGGTCACGTTCAAGTTGCCCCATGTCTTCCCGGCTGAGCCTTCCGTCATCCTGTATCAGCTCTTCAACCTCTGACTGGAACTGTTCCCGTCGCATCCTGAGCTGTTCTGTAAAGCCGGAGGCTATAATACCTGCCGGCAGTGATACCAGGCCTACTCCTACAAGGGTTATAAGAGTCGCGAAAATCTTTCCTTCCACCGTAACCGGGGTAACGTCGCCATATCCTACAGTGGTAAGAGTGACGATTGCCCACCACATCGCGCTTGGGATTGAACCAAACGCCAGGGGCTGGACGTTGTGTTCAAACGTGTAGATACCCACTGACGCAAAGACCAGTATAATGAGCATGAGCACAAAGGAGACAAGCAGGGATTCAGCCTCGTTTCGCAGCACCTCTGCAAGAAGCTTGAAGGCGAGTGAGTAACGCGCAAGCTTTATTAGCCTGAGCAGCTGCATGGTGAGAAGGAGCGGTGTCGTCGGCACTCCGGCCATTATCACAAGGGAAGGCAGAAATGACAGCAGGTCGACAACTCCCATTAAAGACAGGATGTATCGCATGCGCCGCTTCCAGGCCGTGGAGCCTCTTCTGCTCCCGGCCTTCCATATCCTGAACAGGTATTCAGTAATGAAAAGCAGGCACGCCATGGCCTCGACAGCGTTTAAAATGGCATGAAACCGGCCTGATATGTCAGGTTCCGTATTCAGTACAAGGGCCACGGAACTGATCACAATCATTGCGATCATAAATCGGTACAATTTTTTGGGAAATTTGTCTCTGGTGTGCGTGTGTGCAGCTGGCATGATGGATAACCTTTTTTCCGCTCAATATCCCGGCGGGGCGGTGTGTGTCCGGTAAGTGTATTGGGCCTGGGTGCGGTCGGCAAGACTCTTTGCAATATCAGGGATGATTGTAAGGTCATCCCGGCCAAATTACAAACGGGTATCCCGGCTTTGCCGGGGCATCCCGGGGGGTTCAGTTGTGTTGAATTTTTCCGGTCCTGGGCCCGTGGCGGCGCCTCTGTTTCATGCGATATGGACTGAAAACAGGCGTCATGATACATAATTGTTTCTTGCGCTGCCGCAAGGGGAACATGGGGAAATCATCAGAATTGGCAAGGGGGAGGCGCAAGTCAGGCGCCTGTACGTCTTCGGATGTTTCTGGTAGTATTCACTCCATGCTGCTCCGGTGATGCGTGGCCTGGGCACGCATGTACAGTTATGGTATTACGGTTTTGGCTGGTCCGGGCGCATGCCCCGGACTTTAAAAATGACGGAGGTTAAGTCCCGTGGCGGATATCCACAGCCAGAAAATAATAATTCTTGATTTTGGTTCACAGACTA
>JALVQQ010000061.1:6357-6641 GCA_027025395.1 Deltaproteobacteria bacterium
GCTTACCTGCCATCTCATGGGCGGAAGGGTTGAGCGTTCGGATCACAGGGAGTACGGCCACGCACGGCTTCTGATTAAGAAGAGTGACGTGCTTTTCCACGGCCTGTCACCGGCCCCGGACACCCACCAGGTCTGGATGAGTCACGGGGACCGTCTCGAAGAGCTTCCGCCGGGCTTTGTTGTTACTGCCGAAAGCGAGACATGCCCGGTTGCGGCCATGAGGTATGAGAGTCGTCCGATTTTCGGCGTCCAGTTTCATCCCGAGGTTGTGCACACCGCCATAG
>JALVQQ010000062.1 GCA_027025395.1 Deltaproteobacteria bacterium
GTCGTAAAAAATGGATCAAAGATCCTTTCCCGTACCTGTGGTTCCATACCGACACCGGTATCAGAGACCTCAAGATCAAGCCAACATCCCCGCCCAAGACAGGAAGGACCAACTGTGGAATTCATTGTAAGCCTGGAAAGACGAATATTGAGCCTGCCCTGATCACCGGCCATGGCCTGCTTGGCATTGGTGCAGAGATTCATTAATACCTGATGAATCCGTACCGGGTCGGCAAGAACGGAGCCGCACTCCGGATCAATGTCCTGTCGCAGGTCAATGGAAGTCGGCAGGGAAGACCTGAGCAGTTTCAGGGCCTCCTTGATAACAAACTGTATCTTAACGGGACGAAACTCTTCTTCCTCCTGACGGCTGAAAGTCAGAATCTGCCGAATCAGATCCGTTGCCCGTTGACCGGCCGCTATAATCTGACCCACATCCTTGCGGGCAGGATCATCTTCGTCCAGCTGCAGCTCGGCCATTTCCGCATAGCCAAGAACGGCGGAGAGGATATTATTAAAATCATGGGCAATGCCACCGGCCAAGGTGCCGATGGCCTCCATTTTCATCGCCTGGTTCAGCTGTTTTTTAAGCGCTACCTCCTCGGTGACATCACGTTTAACAGCCACATAATTAATAATTTTCCCTTCCTGATTGCGTACCGGAGAAATAGAGGCATCCTCTTCGAAAAAGGTGCCGTCTTTCCGTTTATTGACAATATGTCCTTTCCATACCCGTCCGGAGCGCAGTGTCTGCCACATCTCTTTATAAAAAGCCTTATCATGACGGCCACTTTTCAAGATGCGCGGATTTTTCCCCTGTACCTCTGCGGCGCTATAGCCGGTCATTTTTTCAAAGGCGGGATTGACGTACTCAATTCTTCCGCCGATATCGGTAATGACAATCGTCTCCAAGGCCTGATCAATGGCGGACATAAGGCGGTACTTTTCCTCCTGTGCCTGTTTTCGCCGACTTATATCTTCGACTAGTGCCATGCCTCCTTGAATAATCCCCTGGCCGTCATACAGAGGCGCAGTACGCGCCAGAACATGAACCGTCTTATTGCTGATTGTTGACTGATAGGCTCCCTCCCAGCGTCCCTCCTTCCCTTCCAGGGTCACTTCCAGAACAGGCAGAACTCGTTTATCCCTCATTTTTCGTATATCAAGGCCGATCATTTTCTCACGGTCGGCGTGCATTATTTTGAGGTAATTATCATTGCAGTCCGTGACATGCAGGTTAGTGTCAAAATGGACGATCCCCACCGGCGCCCGTTCAAACAACTGCCGATACCTGGCCTCATTCTCGCGGACCTGCTCCTCAATGTAACGCTGTCTTGTGACATCAACGACAACGCTCTGAACAGCAATGGGTTCCCCGGCATCGTCACGGATAACGGCTGCCGTCACCTGAATTCTGGCTTTACTGCCGTCCGCCCTGTATATCTCATAATCATTACCGGAGAACGACTCACCCTGAAGAAATCGTGGGTAATGCCTGCAAAACAACTCTCGGCTCTCAGGAATCATGAAGTCAATTATTTTTTTCCCGACGAGTTCATCGGCGCGATAGCCGATTATATCAGTAACCGCCTGATTAACTACCCGGATCTCTCCTGTCGGAGAAGAAGACAAACAAGCCAGCGGTGACTGTTCAAAAAGGATCCGGTATTTTTCCTCAATCCGTTTCTGTTCGGTTATATCACGGCCGATAACCACCAGGGCCTTTCTGCTGCCGTCGGCATGAAAAAGCGGTATTTTATAGACATCAAATACTCGAAAAATTCCATCCTCGGCCGGGATGGTCTCATTACTGCGTAATGGTGCTTTCTTACGCCAGGCGGCGGCATCGCTTTTTCGACAATGGAAAAACGCCTCTTTGCACAACGGTGTATATGCGGCCAGTTCTATATCGGTTTTTCCCCTGTAGCTGACACCCTCCAGCCCAAACAGATGCAGATCAAAAGAATTGGCCAACAGCCAGCGTCCCTGCCCATCCTTGATACAGATAATATCAGGAATAGAATCGATTATCACTCGCAGCAAATCCCGTTTATCCTGCAGTCTGCGCTGTTGATGCAACCGATCACTGATATCCCGGACAACGGT
>JALVQQ010000063.1:0-908 GCA_027025395.1 Deltaproteobacteria bacterium
TACAACGGAAACAAATACATGCTAATTAGGCAATAATTCAATGAAATTACTTTCTTCAGGTATTTGAAGTGCATAATCCGGGATCATCTTTTACTTGAGCTATGAGCTGTTTCCACGTAAACGAGCCCTTGCGGCAAGCTGATGGGAAGAGAGCCAAAGTGGCCGTTTCAGCAACAGATCACCGAAATATGCGTTCCGCCCGCCTCCGGCGCCTGGCAAGGGCGCTGTTCGAGATCCTGATATTTCTGGCCGCCCTTTCAGCCCTTCATTATTCCCTCGCCGAGTACAGCTACCACGACGTAACCGCCTCGCTTCGATCCATTCCGAAAGACCACGTTCTGCTGGCCCTTGGTCTTACGTGCCTCAACTACCTGATCATGACCTTTTACGATGTCCTGGCATTTCGTTACATCGGGGCCGTTCAATCGTATCCCAGGATCGCTCTCGCATCCTTCATTGGATATGCCTTTACAAACAATGCCGGCAGCCTCTCCATAGTCGCGGGAAGCGGCATACGCTACCGCATGTACTCGGCATGGGGCCTGTCCGCTACCGACATCGCAAGGATAGTGGCCTTTTGTACCGTCTCGTTCTGGCTTGGATTCATAGTGCTGGGAGGAACCGTATTTTTGGTCAACCCGATTCAGATCCATGGCATACTCCGTCTGCCCGTGCACTCAACCCGGCCCCTGGGCGCGGTCATGCTCGGCCTGGCCGGAGCATATATGCTCTGGATAATACTGAAAAAGACGCCCTTAAGAATGATCAGGTGGGAATTTCCTCTTCCCCCTGCCAGGCTCTCCCTGGCACAGATCGCGGTATCCTGTGTGGACTGGACCCTGGCAGCATGGATATTATACATACTCCTGCCTGCCCACCCGGAACTCCCTTTTCCGGCATTTTTAGGC
>JALVQQ010000063.1:918-2098 GCA_027025395.1 Deltaproteobacteria bacterium
CCTCTCCGAACCCGTCGGCATGGCGAGCAACGTACCCGGCGGGCTCGGGGTCTTCGAGGGGATAATGCTCCTTCTCCTTGCCCCGTACCTGCCCGCATCGACGGCAATGGGGGCATTGATCTCGTACCGCGGCATCTACTACATCCTGCCTCTATGTGGCGCGCTTCTGCTCCTGGGAACCCAGGAACTGCTCCAGCAGCACAGAAAGGCAAGGCTTCTTATCCAGTCAATTACCGTCAAGCTGCCTGCACTTGTACCCCACATCCTGGCCGCCGGGGCCTTCCTGGCAGGGACCTTGCTCCTTTTTTCAGGCGCATCTCCAGCAGTGCCCCAACGCCTTGCCTGGCTGAAGAACCTATTCCCCCTGCCGGTACTGGAGATCTCCCACTTTGCGGCAAGCCTTACCGGCGCAATGCTACTCATACTGGCAAGAGGCCTGCAGCACCGGCTGAACGCCGCCTATTTCATGTCGATAATCCTTCTTGCAGCCGGAATCGTATTTTCACTGCTGAAGGGAGTGGACTATGAAGAGGCCACCGTCTTGGGGTTCATACTCGTGGTCCTGCTGCCCTGCCGCAAACGATTTTACCGCAAGACCTCCCTGATTGACGAACCCTTTTCTCCTGCCTGGACAGCGGCCATAGTCGTTGTCTTTGCGGGGACCGTATGGCTTGGTTTCTTCTCTTACCGCCATACGGAATACACCAACGACCTATGGTGGCATTTTGCCTTCCGGGATGACGCCCCCAGATTTCTGCGTGCCACCGTTGGAGCAGCCACGGTAATGCTGATCTTTGCCATGGCAAGGCTGTTGAGGCCCGCGCTTCCCCCGCCATCAACCCCATCCGAGGAAGAACTGGAGGCAGCGGCCCTTATCGCCCGCAGATCCGAAAAAACCTATGCCTATCTCGCCCTGCTGGGAGACAAATCCATTCTCTTTGATAAAGACAGGTCTGCCTTTGTCATGTACGGTGTAAAAGGCCGGAGCTGGATCGCCATGGGCGACCCGGTGGGCAACCGGAGACAGGTTATCGAGCTTGCCTGGCGTTTCCGGGCCCTGTGCGACCACTTCGGGGGACACCCCGTGTTTTACCAGGTGGATCCAGAAAACCTGCCGGTTTACATAGACCTTGGCATGAACCTGATCAAAATAGGGGAAGAGGGCCGGGTAACGCTCAGG
>JALVQQ010000064.1 GCA_027025395.1 Deltaproteobacteria bacterium
TTTTTGCATATATGGGTGGGTTACTTCGTACTCTTTTCATTATTGCCGTCTTCTATATGGGAATAGTCCTTTTCAGGCGCTATATTTGGCCTTGGGTATTGCGCATATTGGGCAGGTATGCTGCCCATAAGATGGATGAGTTTGCCCGCAGGGCTGCAGAATCCGGACGGCCAGATCAGGATAATGTAGTGAAAGATGATGGCACGGTGAAAATCTCTTATACCCGGAGTAATAAAAAGAAACCTCCTTCTTATGATGGAGTTGGTGACTATGTGGATTACCAGGAGGTCGATGAATAACTAAGGAAGTATGAAAAATTTTGATTATAAAAAATGGTTGCCCTATCTGGGGGTGTTGGTCCTGTTCTTTGGGATCAGTTTCATTTATTTCTCACCCCAGTTACAAGGGAAAAAGCTGGATGCACACGATCAGAAAATGTGGCTTGGAGGAGCCAAAGAGTCGATAGATTTCAGAGAAAAATACGGTGAAGAACCCCTGTGGAGCAACTCTATGTTCAGCGGAATGCCGGCTTATTACGTGAGTATACGCTATCCATCCAACCTGGTTTCTAAAGTCTTTAATGCCTTCAAACTCGGCCTCGACAGACCAGCTATATATGTCATCTGGTCTATGGTGTATATGTTTATTCTGCTAACCGTGCTTGGTACGGATAAACTCACTTCACTGATCGGATCAATCGGGTATGGTTTTTCTACTTACAATTTTGTGATTATGGCTGCGGGTCATTTTGCCAAGGCCATGGCGCTGTCCTTTCTGCCGGGTATTTTTGCAGGGGTCATCCTGATAAGGCGAGGAAAATATTTAGCGGGATTTGCCCTCACGGCACTTATCATGACTTTCGAGCTGATTGTGAAACACCCGCAGATGACCTATTACTTTCTCGTATTTTTCCTGGCCATCTATTTCTTATTTGAAATGGTAGAGGCCTTTCAATCAAAACAACTCAAAACTTTTTTCCTATCTGCCGGATTGGTTGCCGGAGCCATTTTGCTCGCCATATTGCCCAACGCTTCACAGATTCTGGTAAATCGAGAATATTTACCTTACAGCACCAGAGGAGAGTCGGAGCTGACTATAATTAATTCCGAAGATAAAACTACCGGACTGGACCGCTCATATATCACTGCGTGGAGTGGTGGCATTGGAGAGACTTTCAGTCTTATGATTCCCGATATCAAGGGAGGTGCATCGGGCAAGCTTTCCGACCGAAAACAAGCCATGAAAAAAGTGGACCGGAGATTTCGAAGTGCCATGCAGGGAGTGGATGCCTACTGGGGCGATCAACCTTTCACCGCAGGCCCTATGTATGCAGGAGCAATTCTCGTTTTTCTTTTCGTCCTCGGCATCTTCTTTGTTAAAGGTCCTCTGAAGTGGGCGATCATTACATCTACCGTTTTGACAACCATGCTGTCATGGGGGCACAACTTTCCCGGACTTACCAACTGGTTTATTGACCACTTTCCACTCTACGACAAGTTCAGAGCCGTGGTTTCCATCGAGATTGTCACTCTGTTTGCCATCCCTCTGTTGGCTGCTCTGGCGGTGAAAACTTTGGTGAAAACACCGGAATTGCTTGGCGAACCTTTTACTTTTTTCGGCCGGCAAACCGGTTTTAAAAACATTCAGGCATTCTGGACTGCCTTCGCCCTGACCGGAGGATTATCAATGCTTTTCTGGCTGGCACCGGATGTCTTTTTTGACTTTTTTAAAGCCAGTGAATACGATAACTATGTGAACACCTTACAAAAAAATGGTTGGGCAATGCCCGATATCCAGGCGTTGATGGACAATATTGAAATGGCACGTATAGCCATTTTCAAATCGGATGCTATCCGGAGTTTCGGTTTTATTTCGGCTGGTGCATTGATATTATGGTTGGGGCTTAAAGGGAAATTTGAGATAAAATATGCGCTTGCCGGACTGGCATTGCTCGTATTGGTCGACATGTGGGGCGTGAACAAGCGCTATTTAAACAATGACAACTTTGTGAAGGATAAAAACGTGGAGAACCCTTTCCCCCTGACCAAGGCCAGCAGCATGATATTGAATGACAAAAGCGAATACCGTG
>JALVQQ010000065.1 GCA_027025395.1 Deltaproteobacteria bacterium
TCCCGCCACGGACACGATATGGAATGGCAACAAAACCATAAGCGTATTCCCTGGTCTCCAACCAGCTGTAATGATGCGCTTATATATCGCTTATATATTGAGCAAAGGAGCATAGAGCCCGGATGGAAGAAAAATGTTCCTGTAGCGGATCAATTCATCCGGGAAATCATGGTCGGAGCCTGTCCCGGCCGGCAGCATCGGCAACTTTTTTCTTTCCGCAGAAGACAGAGTGACATGCAACTCTGGTTAAATGTAATCGTCAAGCTCCGAAAGGCTCGCATAAGCCGACTGGTGCACCATTTCGGTTTCAGTTGGTCAGGGTGCAGGCCTTCGGGCACTGACCAGCACGCCTTCGGTGAACTTTTTGAACAAGAACTTCCACAGGGGTTAAAACCGACTGGACAAAATTAAAATTTATTTCTGGCCGCTATTCACTTTTTGCACACAACAAGCTGATTTATAAACACAAAACAGAAACGCCAGCGAATGTTGCAGTGCAACGTTCAGGTTGCAGCTTCCGGTTTTGCCCCACACTGCATTTCCGGATACGGCAGGCCCAATCATGGTATTTTGGGAATTATCATTTTGTAATAATTAAAAAAAAATAATCAAAAAAAATATGGGATCTTGTGCCGTTATGGCGTGCCCCTTGCACTGTTGAATTTCCACGTTCAACCCTGTCTCCATGGTTATTGTTCATGCCATGTTATGTTTTCAACTGTCCGGAGCTGCCGATCAAAAATGATTGGCGGTCCCAATTAACGAGAGGAGTTTAAACATGAAAATTAAAAATGGATTGGGGATGCTGTTTAGTCTTGTGCTTCTGTTATTCATGCAGAGTACGGCTATGGCGGTAAATATTCCCGGCGAGGTCAAAGCCGGGGAGCCTGTTACAATAAGCGGCAACATCACTCCAGGTTCCGACCTGGTCCTCGTAATCTGCAACGACAAGCCTTTCAAGCCTTCGGATTCCACGGGTGAAAAGGAGAGGATCAAGCTTCAAAAAAAGTTTGGTGATACCGCAATTCCTCCGATTTTTTATATAGTCACCACCCGGCCGGACGCATACGCCACCCCCAAGACCGTTGCAAAGGGGCAAACATCAGGCCCGTTTGCCTTTCCTCCATTCAAATTCCAGGTTGAGGTAAACAAGATCAAAAAATGGAACGAAATTCCAATGGATGCAAGGGCGGCTCTTGCTCCGGTGATTACAGATGAAAACCAGTGGAAATTCCTTATTTTTACACATGAAAAGAAGTTCGGCATCAACACCATAACCAAGGAGAGGCCCATAGGCGGCGGCAACGCAAGAATGGTCCTTTCGGATGCACAGAAGGATCCACGCCCCTGGAATGAGGGTGTTTCGGTTCAGCTTGACAAGGCCACCGGCAGCTTCAAGGTCACCATGACGCCTTACAAGAACATCGCACCGGATACCCAAATGGCGGTTGTTGTAAACGGCCAGAAGGCCGGAACATTCACCATCAAGAAGTCAGGATTTTTCTTTGAAAAGGGCAATACCTACATGAATCCACTGGTAGTTATAGTTGGAGCCCTGATAATAGGAATCCTGTTTGTAATAATGGGAGCCGCAGGCGGTCTTTTCACGGCTGCATACCAGATTACCGTAATCGGGACAAAAGGCCCGATAGGTGTGAACGCGGCGAATACAATCAAGCCGACAAACCTTTTCCTCACCCTTATATCGCCCCTTTCAGGGCTCATCAACTACTACAAGGAGAAACGCTTTGCATGGCCTGTGGCCGTCTTCTTTGCGGCTGGCATTCTCATCGGCGCCTTTTTCATAGGCCCCACATTCTCAGCGAAGTACCTGCCCCTCAAGGCGTATAAATTCTATCTCGGTATCGTGTGCTGTCTGATCGGAATCAAACTTTTCACAGAGAGCCTGCCCAGCCAGATAGAAAAGAAAAAGGCTATGAAGGCCATCATCCAGAAATTCAACAAGGCCGTTGAAGAGGCAAAGAAGACAGGCAAGGCCGTTGATCTCGGCAAGGTTGAATTCGAAAAATTCAACATCGTAAAGTTCAACATGAAATTCTGGGGCGAGACGTTTGTGGCCAAGCCTCTCCACATGTTCTTCGGCGGAATCCTCATGGGACTCATCGCATCCTCCTTTGGCGTTGGCGGCGGGTTCATGTTCATGCCGTTCATGACCACATTGCTTGGATATCCCATGTACCTTGCCGTGCCCATCGCGCTTTCAGGCACCTTTGCAACATCACTCGGCGGAATAGCCAAGTATGTTCTCATGGGCTATCAGCCTGACTGGATAATGGCGGCATGCATTGCCGGTGGTGCAATGGGTGGCGGAATGATTGGGCCGCGTATTCAGAAAAAGCTGCCCGAAATATTCCTTAAAAGGATGCTGGCCCTCGCACTCATTATCGTATTCATGAAATACACCAAACTGTTGCCCTTCTTCAGGTAATCGGATGTGATGCCGGGCAGGCCTGCATCCCTGCCTGCCCGGTGCTGCTTAGGCTGTATTACACTCATTTCTTAACGGCAGGTAAGCGGTTTAAGCGAGTGACTCACATGACGGATGCCTGGAATCACATACTATACTCCCTGAATATGGTCTATGAGCAATTCATGGATCCTCTATTCTTCCTCCTCGGCCAGGGGCTGAATTCCCTGATTCTTCAGCCCCTGGTTTTTTTGCAGTTTCCAGTTAGCCTGCAGATTGCAGTCTCCGGTTTCATCTTTTCCGTTTTGTCAATCATTCTGAGGCATGTGCTGAAAGTCAGGGAACACGACATGGATTTCCGGAGAGAATTCAGCAAAAGGCATGCGATACAGAAAGATATATCCCTTGTAAGTGACTGGAAGCTGAAAAGCATGATGTATGACTATTCCGACGATGAACTGGATGAAATTTTTAATACCTACATGGCCCAAAAATATGTTCGTTACACCGCTGTCTATCTGATGCCGCTTTTTACAGGTGAAATCTGGATGAATGCCACTTTCTCACCTGACAAGCTTTACGACATTCATGGCAGCACCTTTGCGCTTCCTATCCCCGGAAGCCCTTTTGGAATTCATGGCCTGACGGTTTCATCTCTGTTTCTTGTATCATGGCTCGTCGGATTGGTTATTAACAGCTGGATTGCGAGGATTATACGGCGGAGAAAGGGCGCGGAGACCACGGCCTGCACACCATGAGGCTTTACATGTCTTGAAGCTTGACAGATGCCTGCCATGCTTGATTATATTGCCCGGTCAGCTTTACCTGAATAATCAGTTTACCCCGATGCGGGAGGTTAGGATTTATGGCAACTATTATAGTCCTGGATGATGTGCTGGATGCCGGCATTCTTATCAAAACCATTCTTCAAAGAAAAGGGCATGACGTGCATCCTTTTACAGAAGAGGAGGAAGCGCTTGATTATATTGTCAATAATCATGTAGATATTGCCATCCTGGATATGAAGCTCAAAAAGATGAGCGGTATTGAAGTACTCGAAGAGATCCGCAAAAAGAACAGCGACGTCAAGGTTATGATGCTGACCGGTTATCCCACAATAGAAACGGCAAGGCAGGCGCTGAATCTCGGAGCAAGTGAGTACTGCGTCAAACCCATAGACAAGTCCGAGCTGGAAGAAAAGATTGAGGCTTTACTGGCTGAGTGAGCAGTAAAAGCGCAAATTTTACAGGGATGACAGGGTCTTGAAATAAGACTGTATGAATTTGCCTGAAATCGCGTCAAGATAGGAGTATTTCAAATCCGCCTCCTTGGTAAATGTGCCTGAAAGTGCAAAAAACATGGCGCTTGATATGTGCTTGAGCACATCCTCCACAAGCTCCCGGCTGATCGAGCCTTCTGGCAGACCGTACATGCGGCATCTGACAGGCCTCATGTCATAAAGCATGCAACTGCCCTGATCCATAAGTGGACAGCTTAACCCTTCGGATTGATATACCTTTTCTCGTGCCTCGTCAATCAGTGTGCCCCGCCATTTTTTAAGTCCTTCCCTCAAACGAGCAGCTGTCTCGGCTGCACGCGATATTACTTTGTGCCGCTCTTTAATTTTCAGCGACACGTTAAGCTTTTGCATCAGATACACACATTCTATCAGGTATAATTCAAAGTAATGATGACAGCATTCATCACTGTTTAGCCCGCAACGTCTGAATTCATCTTGCTTCCCTTCTGCTGTGTGCCGTTGCCAAGCCTCCTCCACCTCCTTGACCAGCCCTTCGTATTCCTCGAAAAACTCACTGAGGTCCACCACCTTGTTGCTCTCAAGAGAGGGTTCCCTTATCTTCAGCACCCCCTGCTTTTTCCCGTATTTTTTAAGTAGCCTCCATTGCGAGTAGTTTGTAGGGTTGGAGCGTGTATTCTCAAGTTTCTTTGAGGCAAGCTTGATTCCAAGACCACGTCTCAACAGGTATGCAGTGATAATGGTTCCCGTGCGGCCAATGCCATGACGGCAGTGAACCAGAACCTTCTTGCCCAGATAGTAGGCCTCATCCATCCACTCCAGCGCCTTTTCCAGTTCGTTCATGTCAGGGGCCGATTCATCGGGAATGGGGAGAAAATAGACATCAAAACCCGATGATTCCTCTATTTCGTGCAGGTCGCAGTATTCGCCGCAAAGGTTAAGAATGGCGGAAATGCCCTGCTCCCTGATTGAATCAAGCTCTTCGTAAGACATGGGGGCGTAACCTGCCGCAAGGTTCGGAGTAATCCAGGTAAGTTGATATGCATGATCATTCTTCTGAGACAAAATCACACCTTCCTTCCATAAACTGATTGGCCAGACCTGGAATGTCTGAATTCTTGTCCAGTCTCATATCCATAAGACGGGTAGCACCGAGAAGCCTGCCAAGCGTGGGGAGCCTCGACAGTATATTATTTCTATCTCCGTGCCTGAACTCCGCATCAACCAACTCTCCCTTGACTTTTACGTCGAAGTCAAGCCTTTCCAGTACATTTTTCAGGAATTCCGCCCTGAGAAATCGTCCCTCATCATCTCCCCCTCCGCCAGAGAAACGGAAAGTAATGTAGTTGGTTGCGCTGTTTGCGCTTGCCAGCGCATCTATTATTACAAAATGATACCCAAATCTCATGCTGAGATTCATATATTCTCCGGAAAGAATTGCATAACTCGCAAGCGATGGAGAGTCTTTGTTTATTATCCCTCCTCCCAGCACAACATTATCATACTCACCCCAATCAAAATGTTCACCCTGGTCCCACTTTATGCACGAATCAGACAGGCCCTCCCATACCTTCAGCATCGGAACCGAAACAACATCATCCATGGTTATGCTGGCCTCTGAAATGGATTGTTCATCAATACCTCCTCCCACATCGAGCACATAAATACTCAAGGGTATGGAAGTGGCAAGGTGCTTTGCCCCTCTGGCGCTTCCCCGTTTTTTGTCACCCAGGGAAAACATGTTCTGCATGGCCTTCTCATGGCAAAACCGGATAATGTCGTGCATTGTGCGGCAGCTTTCAGGCCTGAAATCCGGGCTCTTATGATTTATCAGGTTAAGTGGCAGGATGAATCCCACGATTCCCTTGAGCTTCCGCATCATCGGGGAGCCTGCCAGTGTGTCACTCTTTCCTGATTTTTTGGCCTGTTCCGCCAATGTCTCGTAGATGCCCTTGTAAATGCGTTTTGCATCCGCATCAACAGTTACATTCATGCCGTCTTCAAGTATGGAACGGGCTTGCTCCACACCGCCAAGAAAAGGAATGCCTGCCTCTCTCGCCACGGTCGCAGCATGGCTGGCGGTGACAGCCTCTTCACTTACAATGGCGGCTACCGTGCCGAATGCCGCGACATAAGAAGGAGGAACTGACCGTGCCACCAGGACAGAACCAGCAGGCATGCCGCTCAGGGACCTGGAACTCCTGGCAATAAAAACGGGCCCGCACGCCGCGCCTCCCGATGCGGTTACAGTACCGGAGGCGAGCACCTCTGCCGGCATCTCTCGCTCAGGAGCTAAATCAACAGATTTTCTGGCCGTGGCCAGCGGACGGGTCTGAAGGCAGTAAAGGGTACGGGAAGAATCTCCTGAAATACACCATTCCATATCCTGCGGCTTGCCGAAATAATTCTCTGCATTCATGACCCATTTGGCAAGAAGAGTGGCGCTGGATTCATCAATGGACAGGGCCCGCTTCTTGGCCTCAGGCAGTTCCAGCTTTCTGGTACCCGGACATGAAGGCGAACGGAGAAGCTGGAATGGTTTTTCACCGCAATTTTTTTCTACTATCTCAAAAGGCGGGGTTCGTTTCAGCAGGAACCTGTCCGGCGTCAGCACCCCGGAAACAGCGGCCTCACCAAGGCCCCAGACTGCATTGATTTCTATAAGGTCTTCACCATCAGGCCTTCTGGAATAGACTATCCCGGCAGCCTCCGGTTCTATCATCTGCTGCACAACAACCGCCATTGGGGTCTCCAGGTCAATAAAACCGTGCATGATTCGGTAACAGATGGCGGAAGGTGAATATTTGCTCGATATTACCTCAAGACAGGCCTGAGCAATCTTATCTTTCGGAACGTTTAGGC
>JALVQQ010000066.1 GCA_027025395.1 Deltaproteobacteria bacterium
GTTCTGACCCTGTTTACCTTCGTCGTCTCCGCTGTCCGGGCTGTGGCGCTGTTCACCGATTAAAGCCGGTTGGTTACTTCCCCCGGTTCCGCTCTTCCATTCGGGAGATTCAGAAGAGTATTGCGCACCGCTGCCGAAAAGGGAGATGGAGACCTGACCTGCCCCGTGGTCGTCAACGCCAGTGGTGGCATCGCCTTGGCCGCATGATACTTCTTATGCTCGGAGTCAGTTTTTCAGGAACCTTTCTTCAGGGCTTCGAGATGCTCATGCACGACAACCTGATTCCAGTAACCGCTGCAACATTACCGGAGAACAGAACCATGTGAAATCCACCCTACCGTATTGTATCCCTGCCGGGATTCTGCCGAAAATGGTAGCCATGTAAAGGTCGAAAACCTTTTTTACCATTTTAACCAAGGAGGTTCCCATGAACGAACAACACCGAGAAGACGTTGCCCTGTTCCGGTTCGGCATCATCAGTGATCTGGTCTGCTCTCGTCATGATCCAGGCGAGCTGTCCGAGTTGATCAGGAAGAAAAGCAACCGGCGCTGGCAGATTCCCCACTCGGGGAAAACCAGGATTTCCGAATCCACAATCAGGCGTTGGCTCAGGCTGTACGAGCAGAGCGGCCGTCAACTCAGCTCGCTATATCCGGCTTTCCGCAGTGACCGGGGCCGGAGCAGGAGGGTGGATGAAGAGACCATCCTGTCGCTGGTCCGGTTGCGCAAGGAGATGCCCGATCTGCCGGTCAACCGGCTGCTGGTCGAGATGGAGAAGCGAAATCTCTGCCCGCCGGATCAGAACATCTCGTTGTCCACGGCCTACCGCATCCTGAAACAGGAAGGTCTGTCCGGGCGGAAGGCCGGTATAAAAGTGGACCGCCGCCGGTTTGAGGCCGAATACCCCAACGATATCTGGCAGTCCGATGTCATGCACGGTCCCCGGGTCGAGGTGCAGGGCAGAAAACGCAAAACCTACCTGATCGGTTTCCTTGACGATCATTCCCGCCTGCTGCCCCATGCCGAGTTCTATCTCTCGGAGCGTTTGACCTCGTGGCTGGATGCCTTCCGCCAGGCCCTGCTGTTCAGAGGGATGCCGAGAAAACTTTACGTGGATAACGGCGCCGCCTTCCGCTCCCGCCATCTGGAAAGGATCTGCGCTTCCCTGGGCATTGCCCTGATCCATACCCCGCCCTATACACCCCAGGGCAGGGGCAAGATCGAGCGATTCTTCCGCACGGTCCGCTCCCAGTTCCTTCCCTGTTTCCACGGCGATACCCTGGAGGAGATCAACATCTCCCTGGATCTCTGGATCCGGGAGGATTACCACAAGCGCATCCATTCCAGCACCGGTCAGTCACCCCTGCAACGGTTCGGGCGTCATGTGGAGATGATCAGAAAGCCGCCCCGTGATCTGGAAGATCACTTCCGCAAGGAGGTCAGACGCAGGGTAACCAAAGACCGTACTGTCTCCATTGACGGTCGCCTCTACGAGGCTCCAACCAAGCTGATCGGCGAGCAGCTCAGCCTGCTTTTTCACGAGCATAAACCCGACCAGGTGGAAATCATTCACAAGGGATCGTCCCACGGCATGCTGGTCCCTCTGGACAAGCAGGTTAACGCCAGGGCAAAACGGGAGCGGCCTGTTCAGGGTAAGCTGTTCAAGGAGGGCCTGTCATGAGTTACCGACCCTTCTTCGGCCTCGCCAGGGAGCCATTCTCCGCCGATCTGCGCCTGGACGAGATCATGCAGACCGAGGACATCAAGGGCGTCTGCCAACGGCTGGAGTATGTCATACGCATCGGCGCCATTGGACTTGTCACCGGTGAAGTCGGGGCCGGCAAATCCACGGCTCTGCGCTGGGCAACCGGCCAGCTCCATTCATCCAGCCACAAGGTACTCTGGATCACTGCCACATCGGGTTCCATTCTCGAGGTCTATCGACAGCTGCTGGCAGAACTGGACATCAACACCGCTGCCTCGTCCAGGGCAGTGCTGACCAGGATGATCAGGCAACAGATCATTAATCTGGCCGTTAACAAAAAACAGCAGCCTTTGCTTATCATTGACGAAGCTTCCCTGCTCAGGCTGGATGTCTATACCGAACTCCATACCCTGACCCAGTTCCAGGGAGACTCCAAACCCTGGCTGCCCATGATCCTGGCGGGGCAGAACAACCTGGCCGACAACCTCCTCTGCCGGACTGCAGTTCCCCTGGCGTCGAGGATCGTGGCCAGGTCCCATCTCAAGGCCGTAACAAGGGAGGGAATGGAACAGTACATCCAGCATCACCTGAGAGTTGCCGGCCTGAAAACTTCACCCTTTGAAGGCCAGGCCGTCACCGCCATTCACCAGGGATCGGGCGGACTGTTTCGCAAGGCCAATCACCTGGCAAGAGGGGCGCTTATCGCCGCTGCTGCCGAAAAATCTCAAACCGTTACAGCTGAACATGTCCGACTGGCGGACTCTGAATTACTATAATCCAAGGAGGAAAACATGAAACCAGAAGACCATATTCAATTTCTGTATGAACTGATCAATCTCATCGGAGAGCTGCAGGCCCTGATTGATGAATATTGTCAAAAAATCACACCGGAGGATGAAGATATCTCCGAGTTAAGCCCCCATTGTCAACAAAGCGAAACAGTGTTTTAAACTTAACCGATTTTGACTAACCACGACCTTCTTCTCGAATGAAATATACGGGAGGGAGGTCGAACAAAATAATCAGAAAACACTATCAAAATAATCAAGAAAACGAGGTGAAGTTAATGTGAGAAGCAACAGCAGGATCAATGTATGACCTCTTGACAGCCGTACTTAGCCCAGATGCCCTGTTGTTTTTTTTAACCAGTCCAGTTCAACCTGCAACTTGCCTATTTGCTGGTATAATCTATCCCGTTCAGCCTCCATGGCCCTGATAGTTTTATCTTGTTTGCCGCCGAAAATCTCTGGTAGCCCGTCTATAGCTTTTTGTTTCCAACGGTTCACCTGCGAGGTATGGATAGAAAACTCAGAGGCAATTTCACCATTGGTCTTTTGGGCCTTTAAGGCCAGCAGAGCCACCTTGGCTTTCAGATCCTTACTGTACGTTTTACGTCTCATAATTTACCCCCTTGGACAGGCTGCCTTGTTGCTTAGCATACTGTCCAGTTTTCGGGGTCCACTATACAGTTCCAGTAGTCATATCACCCCTTCCGTTGAAATTATGCTGCCAACACACTGACCAAAAGGCCATAATGTACGCCATTATAAAAAAGGACTACCATTTCCCGCGAGGATGTCAACCTGGCTGAATTGATCCCCCCAAAAGAAGATTGATATCATATCAATCGGCATCATATCGTTACTCGGCTTTTCAAGAATGGTGATCGCCACCTGGGACAGACTTGGGACAAATAAGGGTAAAGTTTCCCCGGTGAAATCAAGATACCATCAGTGGATGCAACGATAACCGGGAAATAGTATTTGTGTATAAGTTTTCGTAGTGTACGTCTATCGCTCATTTAACAGAAAGGTGACCTCGAAAGCCTTGCAGGAACGATATTTCTGCATCCTGTTGCTCACGGCAAAGGCCTGGTTCATATCGTAATGCTGGAAAATATCCAGCCCCCGGTCCAGTAAAATTTTCCAGCCGTGGTCCGTCACGATATGCCTGGCATGAATTGTATTGGCCGGGTCGAATTGCCATGAAAAATTGATACCGGCTATCCGGATGTTTTCCTTGATCTCATCAAGCATATCTCTCTGCTTGTCGCCTTGGAAATCATCCTCTACCGTCAGCAGATGAACAGCCACTTCCTCATCATCTGCTTTTTGCCGGGCAATGGTTTCAAGCAATTCCATCACATTTCTCACCTGATGGAACTTTCGGATATATGGATCCGTGATGGTTATTTTTTTTGCACCTTTGAGATAGGGACCAAAGAGATCGTCAAAACTGATCCCCTTCTGGTTTTCCTGAACAACAACATGCTGTTCTTTCAGTGCTTCTTCCTTCTTTTCTGTCCTGACAGGAGCGGCCGTTTCGTCACTTTCAGAGACTTTTGCTGCTTCGTCGGCAGATGATCCCGGTGCCGTGTAATAATGCTCTGGATACTGCTTTTCCTCAAGTGTCTTGACCAACTTTTCTTCCGTTCCGGCCAGGTAGCCGAATTTGACCGGTTCATAGGTCAGGTCAATCCGCATCAGCTGATCCTTGATGCGTTTACGGCCTTCAATGGCAAAGAGGAGCATCCCTTCGATCTCTTCCCGGTCTGCCTCACCGTGGGGAAAAATAATTTTCATCAGCCCCGAAAACGTTTTCTGAATGGCATCCCGGTCCCTGGTCGAAATGCTGCTGAGCAGGTCAAAATGATCCGTGTACAGTTGTGAGAAATCGTGTGTCCGCAGAGAACGAAGGATTTCCGCCAGGTAATCCACCACAAAACCGTAGCCCTCGGAAAACATTTCACCACGAATAATGGAGACCTCCCAGCCTGGAATATAAAAATGAAGCCTGTCCAGAAAAGCCGAATCATGGTAGGCCCCGGGCAGTTCGTCAAACAGGTCGGAATGTTTGAGCATGTACGGTACAGTATGCTGCGTATTGCCGACAAACACCATGGACGCCTCGGCCCCCAATGTCTCCACTCCCCGGGAAAAGGACTTGTTGGCCATGTAGTTCTTCATGATATCAACAAGCGCCTTGTTGGGTTTCTTTTTTCGGCCGGCAAACTCGTCAAAGGCAACGGTGTCCCAATAACCGACCAGCCCGAGCTTGCCGGTATTGTTGTTGACAAAGAGCTTCGGCACTGTCACCTCGCCGCCGGAAATAAGGATACCGTGGGGAGAGAATTCGGAATAAATATGGGATTTTCCCGTTCCCTTGGGACCAAGTTCAATCAGGTTGTAGTTGCGCTCACAAAAAGGAATCAGCCGGACCAGTTGTAACATTTTGCTCCGGCTGCCGAACATTTCCGGATTGAAACCAATGGACTGCAACAGCAGGTCGATCCACTCCTCGGTGCTGAATTTCCTCCTGGCCTCGATATAGCCGTCAAAATCAAAATGGGACAACTGAATGGGCTTGAGAGACCCCAGTATCCAGGGACAGATCCGCTTGTCCTCGGAAGGCTCATACTCGACATCGGCAATGCACCACACCCCGCTCACCAGGAGTTTGGGATGTCTTTTCACCGTGTCCGAGTCCACGAGCACCCTGGAGATACCCAGGTTGGAAAACGAGGCCTCGTACACGTCGTCCTTGTCATTGAGAACAACACTGATTTTATCAATGACCTTGTGCCGGCCTTTCTCCCTGATGGTCGACTTGACAAGCCCTGCCTCGTTGCGGTGTACATAATGTTTGCGCAGAATTTCCTTTACCGTCTCGATACCGCTTTTGATCGACTCCTCATCGGCAGTGGCACAGTATTGACCAAGCAGATATTCAAGAACATACGAAGGGACAATGGCATTTCCCTTGACGATTTTCACCAGGTCCTTGCGGACAACGAGGCCGGGGAAATGTTCATTTATCTTGTTGTCTAAGTTGGCAGTCATAGTGAAAATCGTAGTTGTCAGTTATCAGTGTTCAGTTGTCAGTTGTATGGACTTCATGAGGCCTACGAGCATGGCCGAGAGTTCTCTGGTTTCCTGCACCCATATTTTACCTGTTTCCAATGGGATGTAGCCAATTTCCATGCCGATATATATCTGGGTTCTCAGTTCACCACAGGAGCCTTTGGCGTATTGGAGAAAACGGACAAAATCTTTTTGTGAACCTCGTTCCACCCCCTCGGCAATATTGCTGGGAATCGATAAGGCGGAACGGGTGATCTGATCCCGAAAACCGAAATCCCTGCAGTTCTGAAAATGTTTATACAGCTCCGCGCATAACCGCGAAGACCGTTTCCAAACATCAAGGTCCTCAAATTTCATCCATCCCCACCCCGTGCGCAGCACCATTCTTCAAACTGATAACTGAACACTGATAACTGTCAACTCCGCCGCAGGCGGCTAAAAATCAAAATCCGTGGTAAATGATCGCTGCATGGTGTAGCCGACGGTTTTGTACTCTTTGTATTTTGCCGTTCCTGCCAGCTTTTCTTCAAGTTTCAGAACAACATTCTGCCCATTTGCGTCATCGGCCTTTCTGGTCAGGAGAAAACGAATCGCCATTTCCCGCTCCCTTGGTGATTCAGCGGTAAAATCGAAGGTCAAGTCATGTCGATCCGAAATCAACTCGCCATCCCTGTTGTATATCCCGACCCTCAACCGGCGAGGCCGGCGTTTGTCTGTAACAGGATCCACCTGGTAAAAGGTGACTGAAAGCTGGCTGGAGGTGATCATTGTCCTGCCGCTGCGGAGAATATCCACTTCCACGCTGCGTACATCGCTCTTGCGCTTTTTGTTCACCATAAGCACCGGCAGGACAACCTCCTGCAGGGATGCCCCCCCATGCACATAACGACTTCCCGCACCTTTCAATCTCATCCGGTTAATGGACTTGGAGACCTGGACCTCCACTTCACCGGCAAGCCCGAGTTCATCCGCTGTAAAAGAA
>JALVQQ010000067.1 GCA_027025395.1 Deltaproteobacteria bacterium
GCATATTACGCTCAATCCAAAAAAGCAAATCCCTGATCAAGAGCTTCTTCGAGATGAAAAGCACCAAATATATTCGGGAAAGTCTTGCATAATCCATTCGCGCGGATATTTATGAAACGATTAATATTTTCAGATCTGTCAGGACACCGGCAACCGGCTGGCCAGCGAATACCGGGAAAACGAATCACCGCCCTATGTTTCCAGCCTGGTGACCCGACTGGAAAAAAAGGCGGATGCCTTCTACAAGAATGAAACAACCGAGATCATCGGCCTGCTGCGCAAGGCAGGCAAGCTGCCATCCCTGGACGATGAGCACCGCATTCCTGACGACCTGTCGGAACTGGCCGGGGCAGACGGCTACATTGCCGTCATCCATGCCGATGGTAACGGCATGGGCGTGCGCCGGAAGCTTTATGCGGGAAGCAGCGAATCGCAAGAGGGTGAGGGTCTTGAAAAATTCATCCAACGCGAGGCCACCAACGAAGAGTATTTCCATGCCATGCGCGTGGCGGTACGTTCAGCGGTTGTGGAGGCATTGAAAAAAACCTTTAGAGAAGACGTTCTCAAGACATCATATAAACTTCCCTACCAACTGCTCATGCTCGGGGGCGACGACCTGCTCCTGGTCACCCGACCGGAACATGCCTTTCCCTTCATCATCGCATATGCCAAGGCACTGAAAGAATATCCAATTCCATACCGAGACAATGAAACCAGGCCCATCAGTATAGGCGCGGGCATTGCCATCGCCAGCCACAAGCTGCCTTTTCACCGGCTTTATGAACTGGCGGAACAACTGGCGGGCAGCGCCAAAAAGCTGTACCGCGCCCAGGGGCCGGACAAAGGCGGCGAAACGCCGCCGGAGCGCTCGGTGGTGGACTGGATGGTCTCCACCGGAAGCTGGCTCGATGACGTGGAGCTGGCGCGCAAAACCCATGATCTTTCCGCGGACGGAAAATACTGCATCTCCGCCAAGCCCTATTTCATCTTGCCTCGCGATGATGGTGAATCCACTGGCTCATTCTGCCTGGATACCCTGTGGAAAAAAGCAAAACAACTGGTGGGCGTCTATGCCGAGGATGAGGCCGAAGCCAAGGATGAGCGCGACAAGGTGGCCCGCTCGCGCATGAAGCACATCCTTCATGACGTGCAGCGCACCGTATCCGCGGGTAAAGACTTCAAAGAAAAAAGCGACAAACTCTTTAACAAGGAAGGCGGCCTGCCAGAGGAAATCGTCAAGGATCTTTTCCCAGACAACAGCCTGTGGCTCGAGATAGACGGGGGCTGCCTGACCCAATACCGGGACTTCATGGAACTGGTGGAAATCCACTACCTGGGCCGCAAAAAGAAATCACAGGATGCCAAGGAATTCGAGAAGGAGAAAACCAATGGCCAACAATGATCTCATGTTCAAACTCAAGGTAACGCTTCTCGAAGATCTGCACAGCGGCACTGGCACGGGCAACCTGCTCATCGACGACCTGCAAGCACGCAATGCTGAGGGCTATCCTTTTATCGACCGGGAACATTTTCGTGGCGTGCTCAAGGATAACGCGCTGCGCTTGAAAGTCCTTGGGCACATGGATGAGGAAGACATCCACCGCCTGTTTGGCCAACCAGGCAGGAAGGCCCGCAAGCTGGACTGCTCCTCCCTGGTCGCCAAAGAGAAAGACCGCCTCATCACCTGGACCAGCACCGCCCGCCGGGAAGGCTCCCGCTGCCCCGAAGATCACAGCCTGCGCAGCATCCAGTACATAAAGGCAGGCACCAAACTCAAGGGCTGGATACGGATTGCCGATGCGAAGACCGATGATAAAGAATGCCTGGAAAAACTGCTGCGATTCACCGTCCGCCTGGGCAGCGGGCGCACCAGGGGCGACGGGCAGATCAAGATCGAATGGAACCAGGATACCTGGGAAGCATCTGCTACTGACAGCCAGTCAACTGATCAAACCACGCTGCGCCTGTTGCTCGAAGCCGAGGAATCCCTGTGCATTCCCGCCACGGGGTATCCGGGCAACATCATCCCCAGCGAATCCCACATTCCCGGTCGTTTGCTATTTGCCGCCCTGTGCCAGAT
>JALVQQ010000068.1 GCA_027025395.1 Deltaproteobacteria bacterium
GTTTTGAGTTGTAAACAAGTTTGCCTTTAATACGGCTCTCTTTCAGGCTTAATTGTGCCTGCTCAAAATCAGGTCATGGTGTTTGAGGGTTTTGAAAATGGCTCAGGCTGCGGAAAAAACTAGGTCAAAGCGCGTCATGATTGTGGAAGATTCCACCATGATGCGAACTATAATTGCACGCATCGTCTCGGGCATACCCGGGACAAGCGTGGTTGCCCAGGCATGTCATGGCAAGGATGCATTGTCCAAGCTGAAAGAAGCACGGCCGGACCTGATTCTGCTTGATCTTGAAATGCCCTGTATGGACGGGCTTACCTTTCTCAGGCATGCAAGGCTCAGAACCAGGGCGCCGGTGGTGGTGCTTTCGTCAGTTGCGCAGGCAGGTTCACCAAAGGCCCTGGAAGCCAGGCGGTTAGGAGCTGTAGCTGTGATTGGCAAACCTTCAGTGGCTGTTTCCATTGATCTTGAAAATAAACGCGGGGATCAGCTCACCAGAGTAGTAAAAAGTTTGCTTTCCATTTGATTGGCCGTGTCTCCCGGGGAATCATGGCTGGTGTATGGTGTTTTTTTGAATTCCTGAGGAAAAATTTATGGATACTTCGAATTCTGATGTGCAGATGCAGGACAATGATATGGATGAAATCTGGACAATGTTCAATGACGAGTCCAGTGAACATATCGAAACTATAGAGCAGTGCCTGCTTGCGCTTGAGGAGAACAGCAGCGATGCCCAGGAGCTGGATGCCCTTTTCAGGTCCATTCATACGGTAAAGGGCATGGCTCGTATGCTGGGCCTTGAAAACATCGGCAACTTTGTCCACAGGGCGGAGGATATTGTAGGCCTGGTGAGAGATGAAGGGGTGCCGCTTGAATCAGACATTACAGATCTGCTCTTTGATGCGCTTGATGGAATAAAAGACATGGTTGGCCGGGCTGTAAAGGAGAGAGCTGATGTAGAGCCGGAGGACCCTGCCCTGATTGACAGCATGGTCAGCATGTATGAAGAGAAACGTGCCGGGGTTGATTCCAGTGCCCCTGAAAATAACCAGGCAAGCAAAGGTGATGATGAACCTGAAGGCTGTGAGACAACACCGGATGGAACTTCAGACAGTGAAAGTAGAGCGGAACATGGTGATGAACAGAGTCCGGAGGAATTCTTTAACATTCTCCCGGAATCCGAAGATGGCGGCCATGGCGAAGATGTCCATCAGGGTACAGCAGGAGACAGCGTTCAGGATGATGAGGAGGGGGCAGGGGATGGTGCTGAAGTTGGTGCCCGGCTTGATGAAGCCGCTGAACCTGCAGAAGAGATCATTGAAGCCTCAGATGACGCTGACTCAGAAATGCCTAGAATGACGGCTGAGGAGGCTGCTGAATCAGGGCCTGTGACGCACGGGGAAGAGGAACAGGAACACGGAGCTGAGCCTGAGGATGTTCAGCCGGAGGATGTTCTTGAAGATGATCCCCAGCAGATGGAGGCCTTTCTTTTCCTGGTGGATGAAGAATATCCGGGGTTTCTTGCAAGTGTCGGGGAGTTGGCAAGCGGGAGCCGGGACGCATCCGGTGTGGTTGAAAGCCTGGAAATACTTTCGCTTGCTGCGGAACAGATGGGATTCTTCGGCCTGCATAAACTGTTTGACGAGATTATGCAGACTGCCTCTCTTGATGAAAGTGAGGAGCTGAAGCAAAAAATTGTTGATCTTTCAAGACAGAGTTATGAGCTGATTCAGGATATCTATGAAAAGGCTGTGGAAAAGGGCCTGAGGGAAGGAGGTTTTAGTTCTGAATTTCCTGAGATTGCGGCGACTCCAGCGCCTGATGCAGAGTCTGACAGTCAGACAGAAGAAGTTGGGAAGGTAGTTAAAGACGCGTCAGATGATGAGGTCCCAGGCGAGGCGACGAATCAGCCAGATGAAACAGGTATTGAAAGCAGTAAGCCTGCACTGCAGGAGTCGGATGGTGAAAGTGCAATGGCCGGGGCTTCAGGCACTGAAAATCCTGAGGCAGATCTGGAGACTGCCGGTGGCGGCGGCTCTGAAACCGTTTTCTCCGAGGCCGAAAAATCTCATG
>JALVQQ010000069.1:0-6687 GCA_027025395.1 Deltaproteobacteria bacterium
GGCGCAGCCTGGCAAGATTGGCGGATTTGCCGCCCACCGCTCGGTACATCTCTGGTTGTATTGCGTCAAGAAAGATACAGTAGGGAACACTGTCCCGGCCGGGCAGCCTTGCAAGGTCTTTACGGATGGCAGCGGCAATGTTTGCCTGACGCCTGATAAGGCCTTCATAGGCGCCGTCAGCCAGGGTGTTCAGTTTTTCCACAAGGTCGGCGGTAACCTTTATCAGTTCATTGATAATCCTGCGGAGCGCCTCTGGCCAGAATACTGGAGATCTCAGAGAGCTGCCCGCCTCTGTAATCAGTTCTACGGCCCTGTGGTTGTCGTCAAGAAGAGTTCGGAATACCTGGTAGCGGCTTCGGAGCCGGGCAAGTAGCGCTTCACGCCTCTGCTGTCGCAGCTTGTGGAAACTGTCTATGGGATGAAAAAGCCAGTTCAAGTTCATGTCATACGCTGGCGGAAGAGATGTTTTTCCTGATTCTTCCTAAAAAATCGTTGAAAAAACGTTCAATGGCCTTGTCATCTGCCATGTTCACATCAAGCTGCCGGGTAAATGCCACCAGTTCGCCCAGATGTTCAAGGATTCGTTCCATGTCCTTGCGCTCCAGCATCTTGACCTTGCCAAGCACGAGATCCCCCTTTGTTTCCGCCTTGAAGTGAAGGCCTGAGAGGATGCGGGAGATCATTTCCGCCCTGCGCCTGCGTTTTCCCGGCTCGGCAAGCCCGCCTGCAAACCGGAAGTAGATGTAGTTGTCATCAGCTTCATCACAGAGATAGCAATCAATAATGTTGAAGTGATATCCCATTCTCAGGTTCACATCACAATAGTCATCGGCAAGGATTGCAAGGTTTTCGGTACTGTAGTTTGGAAGGTGAGTGAGCATTGTCGCCGGGTTGGAAAGTCCGGAAAGCAAGTCCCGCATCCCGAAGGTTGCCGCTTCCTGCGACCAGAATTCCTGTTTAAGCAGACCCTTGAGGATTGCCTTGAAGGGAGCGCTTGTCACAGCTTCAATTTCAATCTCCTTTATCCTGTCCTGGCCGTCTCCAGGCGGTTTTGTTCCGCCACCTATGTCAACAACACGGATCTTGAGGGGTAGCCCGGTTTTAAGCACTGGCGCCAGCCCGTGCGAGATTGCCCTGCCTGATGTGTGGAATTTTATCAGTTCGGCAACCGCCTTTTCATGGCAGAACCGGATAAAGTCGTGGATGGTCTGGCAATTTTCCATTTTGAATGCCGAAGAAGAGGGATCTGTCAGGTTGAGGGGCGCAATCAGCCGAAGCAGACGCCTGAGCAGGGAGGCTTCCTTGAAGTCCGGAGGCAGGGCAAATCCCTCGGCTTCCGGGAGGCCAGGCGGGAGCTCAACCTGTCCTTTGTAGATGGTCTTGGATTCCACATCCACCATCACATGTACGCCTTCTTTCAGGACAGAAGTTGCATCTCCGGTTCCAAAGAGGGCAGGTGTTCTGTATTCCCTGGTAATAGTGGCAAGGTGGCTGGTAGGGCTGCCTATATCGGTGATGATGGCAGATGCCCGCTGTACGATCTCTGCCAGCCTCGGGCTTGCAAAATGGCTTACCGCCACGGCACCAGCCGGAAATGAGTCAATCTCCGTGTCTTCGTCCACATGCACAACCACTCCTCCGGCCAGGCCAAGCTGGCAAATGTGACCCTTGCCTGACATGAGCACGGGAAGGGTTGAAAGTTCCTCCATTATTTTTTCAAGGCTGGCCGTATCCTTGCCGGCCTTGCGGAGTCTGAGTGGGCGTGATTGCAATATCCACAGTTTCCCCCGGGTGTCATGGCACCATTCCACATCCTGGGGATGTTCAAAACGCTTTTCAAGCAGAAGCCCGTATTCCGCCAGTTGCCGTATTACATCCATGCCCACCACACCGGATCCCCTGCGAAGTCCTGACGCTCCGGGGGCCACTGGGTTATCCTCTCGATCATTATCGGTTGGTTTGCGTGGGGCAATATGGCTTCTTACAAGGTTGAAGGGGTGGCTGCGTTCAACAATAAAGCGGTCACCGGCATCACGGCCCGATGCCAGTTCCTCGCCAAGGCCGGTTACCGTGGAGAGCACCATTGTGCCCCGGTCAGGGTGGTTGGGATCGCGGGTATAGAGAACCCCGCTTGCCCTGGCCTGAATCATGGGCTGAACGATTACTGCAAGCGGTGATTCATCCGGGGCCAAATCCCTTCCAAGGTAGCGAAAGACTGTCTCTGAAAAGCGCGAAGCCATGACCTTGACGCAGGCTCTCATCACATCATCAGCCTCTATGTTCAGCAGGGAAAGAAATTGTCCGGCAAAGCTTCTGCAGCCGTCTTCATCCACGCCGCTGCTCCTGACGGCAAAACGTGAGGCGGGCTGGGTCTCCTGCAGCTTCCTGAGGGCCTCCCGGTGGGCGGCTTCAATATCAGACGTTATTTTGGTCTGATCGATGAATTGAGATACCCTGATTGCAAGCAGGGCTTTCCGTATGGCGGACTCAAGATCCGGTGGCATTTGGGCCTGGTCAAACAGTTCAGACACTCTGTTTGCGAGAATAGCCGGATCGTCTGTGTCCCGCATGATCTCCCCTATCCGGGAAAACAGGTTGTTCGCCTCCATGAACCGCCTGTAACCCGTGGTGCTGACCACAAAGCCCTCCGGGCAGGGAAGCTCCAGGCTGTTTGATATTTCACCCAGGAATGCGCCCTTGTTTCCTGCAAGATGTCCAAGATCCCTGTGGAGTATATTCCAGTCCAGGACCAGAAATGGCCCGTAAGGGCCAGGTCCGCCTGCAAGGATATCTGAAAGATGATCGGCAGTTATGCTGAAGAGGTCGTAGAGCTTGCTGTAGCGCTCATCTGACATTGCGTTCAGATGATAAATTACGCTTCGCCCCAGGTTTATGATCTCTGAAACCGCGTTCTGGAGAAAGGTGCGGTCGTATATAAATTCGCCGCCCAGAACCCGTTCCAGGTCGGCTATTTTTTCCAGTATCTGGTTGTTGGTAGTGACTATTCTCCGAAAGTGAACAAAAAGAGTGCCAAATTGCTCTGTGGCGCCCTTCTTTCCCAGGCCGAATCCGATCCGTTTCCAGAGGGATATCATGGATACTCCCCGCAGCCGTCGCTGACGATAGGTGATAAGGGTGATGAGCGGTTGCCTTGCAGTTTGCGGGTATAAGGGGATATTCTATTATACCGGCAGCTTCAGAATGAAACCTATTTAGACCACTATATTGTCAATGTCAACAAGGGGTAAACTGTAACAGTCAAAAAAACAGTAATCAAACTGCATACAGCAACTGCCCAAACTTCTCAAGTCGTGCGTAATTGGACAATCCAGCGGCATTTTTTCGGGTTTACCAACCATATACCTCACGTTTTATGGTTGGAATTTTATACAATAGGTTCGTAAAACTTTTCAAATCACCTGCAAAGCAGAAGCCCTTCTTCAACTTCCCGTAACAAGAACTATTGTCTGTTCCGGACAGCAACTTACTATCTTGCTGCTTATGCTTCCCATGAACAGTTCCTGCACCTGGTCCCTTCCGCGCCTGCCCATGAAAACCATGTTGATATTCCTGTTCTTGATCTCCTCTTCCAGCGCGGTGGCGGTCTTTTTGCCATACCTGGCAACCTTTTCAATCTTGCCGGAAGGCACACCGGAAGCTTCGAGCCTTTGGGCCGCTCGGTCAAGCAGGGCCATGGTTTCCTTTTCAGGCTCGTTTCCTCTCTCAACCGCATCGGCAAAGCTCACCGCATCGGTTACAGAGCAGAGCACAACCTGGTTTATCATGCTGCATTTGCCAAGCAGGACGGCAGCCTCCTCAAGGGCGGCGCTTGAATGTTCACTGGCATCAAGGGCAACCAGAATAGATGCGCCATCACATTGTCTGCTTTCCTTGCTGGCGCCCGTAAGATATACGGACGCGGTGATATCCTTATGAAGCAGCCTTTCAGTTACACTGCCTACAAGCAGACTTTCTATTGCGCCCAGACTGCGCCGCTGCATGACTATTGTTGAAAAATTTTCAGTGGTTGCCATCTCGGCTATGACATCCGCAGGCGACCCGTCCCTGACTTTTATATCCACAGGCACGGCAATGCCCGACTGTTCAAGAAGCTCGCGGCCACGTTCCAGCTCTGGCTCCACATTTTTTTTCACATACTCTGACTTCAGCTTTCTGATCAGATCGCTGGAGATGACATGCTCAACTCTATGATCAATATTTTCCATATGTTGCGCAAGATAGCTGCCCTCAAGCACATGGAGCAGGGTTATCCTTTCAACCCTCCCATCCAGCAGCCTCACCATGGAACCTGCCAGGGCCGCAGTGCCCTTGAAAAGCTCCAGATCATCGACTGGCAGCAGAAATGATGTAAGCATATTCTTGTTACTCATGATAAACCCCTTGGTGTTCGATTTTATAGTCCTAATACATAAGCAGGAGCCATACGTTAGCTATTGCCACGCTTATTACCATGTAGGGAAAGGCCACCTTCATGAATCCTACAAATTTCATTGGATGACCTGCGGATTCGGCAATACCCATGGTGACAACATTGGCGCTTGCTCCGATCATGGTGCCGTTGCCGCCAAAACAGGCGCCAAAGGCCAGCGCCCACCACAGCACTCCGGATTCGGCCCCCGGGATTACCTTTGTAAGGTACGCAACTATGGGGAGCATGGTGGCGGTAAAGGGGATATTGTCAACAAAGGCGCTCATGATGGCTGAAACCCAGAGTATCAGGCAGATGGACGCCACCAGGTTTCCGTTTGAAAGATGCAGGACCCAGTCGGCCACAATATCAAGCAGCCCGGTCTCCTCGACCGCGCCAACCAGAATGAACAGGAACATGAAAAAGAGCAGTGTTGTCCACTCAATGTCTTTTTCTATAAGCTCCAGCAGATCAATCTTCTTGGTAACAAGGCCGTATGTAAAGAGAAGGGCCGCGCCAAACAGCGCCGCAATGCAGACCTCCATGTGCAGGACGCCATGCGTGAGAAACATGCCAATAACCATTGACATGATTATAAGGCCAACGGTGAGGAGGTTGGCGTCTGTAATCCTGTACTCCTCCCGCAGCTTTGCTATAAAAGCCTGGATATCTGTAATCTTGGCCCTGGAATATTCACTGTTATAGACAAATTTCGTATAGATAAAGAGCACTGCCATTGAAATAAGGCAAACCGGGGTCAGGTCAATTACGAAATCCATGAAGGTCAACCCTGCGTAGGAACCAATCATGATGTTGGGCGGGTCACCGATGAGAGTGGCTGTGCCGCCGATGTTTGACGCCAGCACTTCGGGCAGCAGCAGGGCGATGGGACTGATTCCCAGGGACAGCGCAATCTCGATACTGACCGGGGTAAGAAGCAGCATGGTTGTGACATTGTCCAGAAAGGCGGACGATACAGCGGTAAAAGCCATGAGTATAACAGCCAGCACGATTACGTTTCCCCTGGCAAGCTGGTAGCACTTGTAGGCACACCACTGAAACACCCCGGTATGCTTGAGAATCCCCACGATTATCATCATGCCCATCAGGAGGAATATCACGTTCATGTCAATGGCATGAATTGCCGACTCATATGACATGATATGATATTCAGGATTGAACGTGCCAATGGTATAACTGATAACAAGCATGGTGGCTGCCCCGAGCATTGCGGCAAGGGTGCGGTGAAGAAGCTCGAATGATATCAGCACATAGGCAAACACGAAAACCACGGTGGCTATCCAGAATGCCGGACCGGTGGTGCGTTTTATCCTGAAATCGGCATTGACCACCATGCCGCCTGCGCTGGTGGAGACATGATCGGCCTTCACGTTGAATGTGGCCCGGGCATAACTGGGCTTGAATGCGGCAATTTCAATGACAGCGTCTTGAAGCATGTGGGCGGGCACGGCAAATGTGGCCTGATATGTTCCGTCAGCCTCGGTCTTCAGGCCGCCTGAACCGTGGCCATGCCCGCCATGTTCTCCAGCGGGCTCAAGCTTGCTGCCATTAAGTGAGACTTCCAGCTCAACATCGCCCACTCCGGAACCATGGGGATTGGTGATCTTGCCAAAGATCTTGAGATGCCTTGCATTTGCTTCCGGTTGTCCATGAACCGCATGTTCAGATGCGCCAACCTGAAAAACCAGGCCGCCTGCAAAAATCAGCGTAATGGCCGCCAGGAATATAACCGTTGACTGGCCGGGCCACGCCGGCCTTCTGTTTGCCATTTTTCTTACCTCCTGCAGATTCCTTTTGTTTTTAAAGAAGGATCAAGTCTGTTGACGGCAACTTCCCGACAAATCCGCTCCAATATCAGGCGTATCTGTGACATGTTGCCGCGGATACAGGACAGAGACAGCGAGCAAGCTTAAAGTTGTCTTCATGTCCGTTTTGAAACAGGCATCAAACCGTTGACTCGACCAATATACCACTATATCGGCGCTTTTTGGCCAATCCTCTATTTTTTTATGAACCGCGTCCTGTTTTTTTCAGACCAGAACCAGAACGTCCGGCATTGCATCTCCAATGTGATGTTAAACAACTGCAGGAAATTAAATATGTTTTGCAACAGGCAACAGACCACGGCAGGCCTTGAAAGAAACTCAAATTTTTTGAAGACAGGGTTTGCGAGCCAGGCCGGTTACAGAGCGAAAAAGGCGGACAAGTTGTCCGCCTTTTTTAAAGCAACTCCATTT
>JALVQQ010000069.1:6697-18269 GCA_027025395.1 Deltaproteobacteria bacterium
TTTACAGACTATGCTTTACCGTCCCCTGAATCGTCAGAGGATACAATGCCACAAGCCATGCCAACAATGCCGGCAAGCCCTGTGCCCTTGAGGACTCCCTTTCCAAGCCTTGCAAACAGCGCACGTTTGCCTATAAGGGACGCCTCGGGCATCTCCTTTGGCGTGCATGTGGTTTTCAGAAGATGCATATCTTTTTTGTTGCCGAAATAAAACACATTAGGCCCGATCCTTACGGCATCCGACTCGAGACGGGATGCCCCCCTTTTCAAGTACCGGGCCACTTCGCCCTGATCCAGCCGTCCGAAGATCCTGGCGTTGGACAGGCATGTCTGGACACAGGCGGGCTCAAGACCTGCTTCAACCCTTTCTATGCAAAAGGTGCACTTGTCGGCCTTCCCATCTTCACCTATATCAGGGTTGACATAACGCGCTCCGTAAGGACAGGCCTCGGCGCACGCCCCGCATCCGATACAGCGATCCTTGTCTATCAGGACAACCCCTGTAAACGGATCTTTATAAGTGGCAGCCACTTCCATTGTCTTTTTCCTGCCGGTCTCAGGACAGGCAAAGGTCTTCATGACTGTATCAGCAGGACACACTTCAACGCAGGCAGGCTCATCGCAGTGATTGCAAAGTCCGGGATAGTAGGTCTTGGACAGGCCATAAGGCGTTTCCGCCGGGCCAAGGCGCCTTACCCAGTTTCTGCCGTTATGTGCCGGAACATCCCACTCGGCCTTGCAGGCCACGGCGCAGGCATGACATCCCACACACCTGTTAAGGTCAATAACCATTGCATATTGCATAACGGATAATCCTCCAGTTCTGTTCTTTTAATTGCTAGTCATGGGAGTTATGCGGGAATATCTATTGGCCTGCCGTCCTTCACTATGCGCACGAAATTGACCCGCATGCCGCAGCAGCCGGTCTCAGGCTCAATCACTGTCCTGGTATTCATGGACTGGTCATCTATTCCCTTGCCGTATCCTACCGTCATTGCCGAATTAAAGGTGCCAAAGCCGTGGGCAAGGAATATTACGTCCTTTCTGATACCCGGCGTAACCTTCAGCACAGAAGTTGAAACAGACCGCTTCCCGTCCTGGTTTTCCAGGGCTACCCTGTCGCCATCCTTTAGCCCCATCCTGGCAGCAAGTTCGTCATTGATCCATACGGGATTTTCAGGAATTTCATGGTTGAGCCAGGCATTGTTCTGGGTCCTGTTGAAGCTGTGCACCGGAGATCGTCCATATATCATGCGGGCATATCCCCTGGGCGGCTCAGGCACCCTGGTATAGACCGGCACAGGAGAAAAACCCTCATCCTTGAGGTCATCAAGATAGAGCTCGATCTTGCCCGAACTTGTGGGGAAGGAGTGCTGTTTTTGTGCATGGCAGTAGCTGCATACTCCTTTCCTTATATAGATGCCGTCCTGCTGTCTTATCTTTTCAAGGGACAGCCCCGCCTCCTTCAGGCAGTGATCGACATACTCCTCCTGCGTTTTTACAGGAATATCCTTTTCAAATCCCATGCGCCGTGCAATCCCGTTGATGATCCATACAGAGTCCTTGCGCTCGAACATGGGCTCTATGAGCGGCATGCGCGGGGCGATGAACTGCTGGGGCTTGTCGGCACAGTCCCACTGCGTGCCCTTTTCAATATGGTCGTACCTTTCAAGGTAGCACGCCTCTGGCAGCAGGATATCCGCCCACATTGTGATATCCGTGGGGGAAACGTCTGTAACCATTACGAAATCCATGTTCTTAAGGGCCTTTTCAGTCTCTTCCTGGCAGGGAAATGTCTTGATGGGATTGGCCCCCCAGACTATCATGCCCTTTATTGGATAGGGTTTGCCGCTTATCATGGTCTCCCTGATCATATCAGTAGGAGTTCCCGGAGGACGGAAAGGATACTTCTCCTCCATCTCGGCCAGGGCGTAATCCTCCGGATCGTAGTCGTCTTTGAACTCACGCTCCGGCCAGTGGACATGGCCGGTGGACATACGCTCAATCTTCTGGATGCCGCCCGGCACCTCGTAGGCGCCAAGAAGGGCTGCAAGGCAGGCATGCGCCCTGATACGCTGGAAGTCATTGCCATACCATGTTGCATGACGCCCGGGATGAATGGCAACATTTGGCGCATTTGCCGCCAGGATATCAGCCACTTCAACTATCTGTGATTCAGGAACGTCACAAATTTTTGCGGCCTTGGCAACGGTCATGCCGCCTATGGCCGTTTTGAATTTTTCAAAGCCATTACACCACTTCTCCACGAACTTTTTGTTATACCTGCCGCTGGCAATGAGGTGGTTCATCACTGCAAGCAGGAAGGCGGTATCAGTGGCGGGCTTTATCTTTACCCAGACATGGGCCTTGGCGGCTGCGGATGAAAATCTTGGATCGACTACAATAACCCTGGCCCCCCTCTCAATACCGGTGATGAAGTTCCGTACATGAGAGAGATGAACATTTTCCCCAATGTGGGTCCCAATGAGGAGCATGGCCTTTGCGTTTGCCATGTCAACATCCTCGTTTGGCACAAAGCCCAGCGTATGCAGCATGGCTATGGCTGTCTGGCCGCGGCACTGATAGAATGCGGGCTCGCACATGTTAGGAACGCCCAGAAACTTAAAAAACGCCGTGGGATAGTGGGCAGACGCACCATGATACCATACGGCAAGCCCCTGCGGTCCATATTTCTTAACTATACCATCAAGGCGTGAGGCGCACTCGTCCAGTGCCTCGTCCCAACTGATCCGTTTCCATACCGGTTTTCCCCTCTCACCCACATTTTTCATGGGATATTTGAGGCGATCCGGATCATAAACCAGCTTTATTCCGGCATTGCCCCTGGCGCAAAGCGCCTTGCCATTATCTATGCTCTTGGGGTTGCCTTCAAGCTTGACAAGGCGGCCGTTACGCACCTTGCCAACAAGCTGACAGCGCCAGAAACACATTTCACACACACCGCCGGTTACTGTCTTTGTGTCCTTGAAGCTGCCCGGCGCAGCAAAAGTGCCTGGAGCCAAGGTTGGCTGTGCGGATGCAACAACCTTTGAAAGGGGGACAGACGCTGCGGCAAGGGATGCCGTCTGCAGAAACCTTCGCCTGGACATTCTGGGGGCCATGCTATTCTACCTCCTGTGATGTAAAAAAATCGATGAGCCTGACCAGGGCCGGATAATACGGATGCCTGGCCTCTTTCAAAACAATATCCCTGAACGTGACAAACCAGGGACGAAAAAATTCTTTCAAGAAATGTCCCTCCTTGTCAAACTCTCCTTTTGATACAAGAAGCCCGAGGAATTCAAGCTCCACGCTTATCTCATCGGGTATGATTGACGAATCAGCTATATCAAAACCGTGGCTGCGGTAATAAAGGCGCACCTTTTCGGTGGTGACTGCCTGCAGGCTTCCGCATGACTCAAGATAGACGGAACCGAATGGAGGAGCCGGACATCCGGCGGGCGCATTGATGAACAGCCTGGTAAATTCAACCTGCAGGGCATTGATAACCTTGTCGGCAAGAGATTGGCCGCTTTCCATGTCTGGCGGCATCAGTGACGACAGCCCGGCGGATTCGGTTCCGAAGCCCGCCTCGCCAAGCAGTGCAACGAGATTGGACATGAAACCTTCATTCAGCCATGCACTGTCAGGATACCTCATGCCAATGGCAAGGAGCCTGTAAATATGCCCAAGACTCACCCCTGAATCACTGTTCATTTTGGTTTGAATATTTTTTCTCCTCACCAACAAATTGTAAATTATTTACCTTTAAAACGCCATTATGTCCAGTCTTTCTGACAAAAAAACGGCAGGAAATCCGTCAATCCACATGCCGGCGACAACAGCCCTAAGAGTCTCGAGCTTACGCCAGATTGACAGGCCTTGCCCTCGAGCTCCATATTCATGGCAAAGGCCCATGCCTAAAAATCGAGGAACGGGGATATGGAGTCATCGGGATTGTCATTTTGGCATCTGATAACAGGACACGCCATACAGGCGCAATCATACGTTGGGAATGCGGGGGACAGGGGATATTCCCTAAAATCGGGATAATGAAAACATGACCCGGGTCAAGGACGGCCTTAATACCGGCCGGCAGGCAGAAAGGCCCGCGCCGTAACTATCAGAACGGCTCAGGTGGCAGAACGGCTCAGGTGGCAATGGCCCCGGAGACACACTCACCTGCGGCAGCCCCTTCCATACGTCCAACCACCACTATCCGGGGTTTTGGGAAAAGATTAAACTCGGTCGCAGTGGCCATGGTGTATGCCCCCATCATATGGCCTGCAACAATGTCTCCTGTTTCCAGTTCAGGCAGCATGAGGTCTTCTGCGATAACATCAATGCTGTCACATGTAGGGCCAGCAAGCACGCTGCGCCTGAGCGGACCGGACCGGCCCGGCACCTCGACTGGATAGGTGGCGTTATCATAGATGCGGCCGCTGTAGGTGCCATAAACACCGTCGTCAACATAGTACCAGATGGAATCTCCGCGCCGGGCCTTGCCTATAACCGAGGCCAGGGCGGTTCCTGCTGGAGCTGCGATGTAGCGCCCGGGTTCTGCGACAAGCCTCACATCACCTGGCAGCCTTGCAAGCTCGGCCCTGATTGGCGCACAGAACTCCTCGATGCCGGGTATATCATCGGAATAGGCGGCAGGGAAACCGCCTCCAATATCAAGCATATCAAGACGGGCAAGCCCATTTTGCCGGCATTTCGCCATGATTTCAGCCGACTCTCTCACGGCATCCACATGCGCGTCCGGACTGATGGTTTGTGAGCCCACGTGAAACGAAAGGCCCGTGACGCTTATGCCAAGGGTCCGTGCCTGTTCAAGCAATTGCGGAACATCCTCAGCCTGGCAGCCATACTTGCGGGCCAGATCAACCACCGCGTCACGGCTTCGGAAGCCGACCCTGAGCAGCAGCCTGACTTCCTGCCTGTAGGGCACGAACTTTTCAAGCTCAAAAGGGTTATCGACCACAAAGATATTGCAGCCGAAATCAAGGCCTTTTTCTATGTCCGCCACCTTTTTTACAGGATGGGTATGAATGCACCTGTCAGGGGTAATACCGCAGGAGGCAGCCAGGTCAATTTCACCGCAGCTTGCCACATCAAACCCGGCGCCAGCGGCCTTGAGGGTTTCAAGAACATCCCTCTGGGGCAGTGTCTTTATGGCATAGAAAAGTTCAACACCAGGAAGCGCCTGGCAGAGACTTTTGTACTGCCGCAGTATGACGCCGCAGTCAACAAGGAGCAGAGGGGTGCCGTAAAGACGTGCAAGCTCCCTGTAATGGGACGCAGCGCAGGTTCTCTTTTTTGCATAAGCCTCAATATGATAAAGCTTTTTCATGGCATGCACCGGTCAATGCTAAACCTGTCGTCTTCCATGCGGTTTCAGTTTGCAAGGCCGTCAACGGCATCCAGGACATACTGGGGCAGCGCAAATGACGCAACATGCACGGCAGGATTGTAATACCTGGTCTTTATACCGCAGGCCCTGTAGCGGGCCTCCAGGGTCTGCCGGGGAACACGTCTCAGTTCAGGGTCTCCCGTGGCCCACCCGAAGGCCATTATTCCACCAACGTAGGTTGGCACGGCAGCACTGAAAAAGTGGTAGTCATCAAAAAGTTCACAGAAATGAGATGCGGTGTCCCTTACCTCCTGCAACTGGAGGAAACATACACCGTTCTGTGTCACAAGCACTCCGCCATTGTCCAGGCACCTCTTGCAACCAGCATAGAAATCCCGGGTGAAAAGGGCCTCGCCAGGCCCCTCCGGATCAGTCGAATCCGAAATTATCACGTCAAATTTTTCGTCTGTCTCCTGCACGTATTTCAGGCCGTCACTAATTACCAGCTCCACCCGCGGATCATCAAAGGCGCCGCTGGAATGGCCGGGGAAATAGGTGCGGCACATCTCTATAACAGCAGGATCGATTTCAACATGAACAATGCGTTTTACCCCGCCATGCCTTGCAACCTCGCGCAGTATGCCGCCATCGCCGCCGCCCACAACAAGTACGTTTTGAGCCTTGCCGTGCGCAAACAGGGGAACATGACTCAACATTTCATGATAGATGAATTCATCCTTTTCGGTGGTCTGTACAATGCCGTCAAGGGCCATGACCCTGCCGAAAAGTTCATTTTCAAATATGATCAGGTGGTGATGCCCGGTATCCTCCTGAAACAGCACCCGTTTTACCGCGAACTCCTGGGCATAGGCGTTTTTAAACAGATTTTCGCGAAATATCTCCATTTTTGTCTACCCTGCCCCGCATGTATTTCTTTACAACTGCTCTTCCGGGGGAAAAGGCCTCCCTGAGCACCGCCAGGCCATTTTCAGGATTGCACTTGCCGCACATGAATATGTCAAAGGCGGCAAAGCCTCGTTCCGGCCATGTATGAACACTTATGTGGGATTCAGCCAGGACGGCGACCCCCGAGATCCCTCCTCCAGGAGTGAAGTGGTGAAGGTGGACATGAAGAATGGTGGCGCCCGCCGCATCTGCCGCTCTTCGGAGAGCAGACTCCAGATATTCCAGGTCATCGATTCGATCAACTTCCCAGAAATCGGCTATGAGATGTGTACCCGCGTACTCTTCACCATCGACTGTCACAAAATGATCTACGGTTACGCCGGGTTCAGACGTGTTGACAAAAACAGGCCAGGCGCAGGCGGCATCCCTGTTTTTTTCTTCAAAAATATCATCCCGGTTCAGGGCGGCAGAAGTACATTCCCGCATCATGCGCTTCCTCCCTTTTGCTGCATTAAAGAATATCGAGGCTCCATCGTCCCCTGGACACAAGGCCGCCTCCCGAAAAGAAATCAAGTCTATTTACAGGCTTTGTCAGAAAAAACAAGTCTGTTTCCGTATTTTTTTCCACACTGCCGGTCAATACTCCCTGCAATGCGCTGCTCAACGAATTACTTGCGGAGAGAATACAGCCTCGGCGGCATCACCAGCAATAGATGGCCAACTGTGTGTTTCATCTCCTCTTTTCACTGCCCAGAAACTCAAAGCCGGTGCGCTCCAGTATATCTCCAAGCCTTTCTCCGCCACGGTTATGCTCCTTGTAGTGGCGTATCACCGTCTTCAGAAGCTCAAGCACCTGATCATGAGACCGTACACCTTCAAGCTCTGTGGCGAGGCGGGGATGACGGCCCAGCTTTCCGCCAAGCATCACCCTGAACCCCCTGGTCACGACCTCCAGAGTGCCGGAAGGACAAACAGCGGCGCATTCCCCACACCCGAGGCACCTTGAAGCATCCATTACAGGGCGGCCGTTATCCTTGTCCCTGGAAAGGGCGCTCTCCCTGCATTTTTCATAACATGCACCGCACTCGCTGCACTCATTTTCCGTCACCTGGACCACCGATGCCCCGGCAAGGCCAAAATCCACTATCTGTGGCCGTGAACAGCAGTTGGGACAGCCCGAAACCGAAACCCGGAAGGCATGATGCATCTTCAGCGGCCCATTCACCCGCTTCCGCAAAAAGCGTCCAAGCTTAAACGGCTCAAGCACCTGGTGAATACGGGAATAGAGATCGCCAAAATCAACGGCACGGTTAGGGCACTTGTCAGCACCAAAACACTGATCCACCTCAAAACCGGCGGTCTGATCCTGGCGGTCGGTCATATATCTTTTCCTGCACGACTCGATATGCCCGACATCGACCACAGAGGCCCCCCCTGCCCTTGCCTCTTTCTCCACCTCCTTGCGCACCTTGCGCCGCACAAAAAAAGGCACCTTGCTGATCCTGTCTTCAGCTTCACTAGTCCACTTCATGGCTTCTATATTTTTTTGCTCGCACAGAGCACGGAAAGGATCAAGGGCGGGGATAAGCTCACTCCCCGCACCTGAACAATTCAATACGGAATCATACTCCTGGCATTCAGCCGGACACCAGGCAGAAATTGCAATCACTAATTCCTTGGATAGATGCGGTATTCAGGAAAGTACCGAATAGGAAGCTATAATAGCCTGGGCGAGATCTTTCATCTTGATGCGCTGGTTACGGCTCTCTTTCTGCATCATCCTCATTGCATCATCTTCGTGAATGGAGAGGTGCTTCATGAGAATGCCCTTGGCCTTTTCTATCAGCTTCCGTGCCTCCAGCTCTTCGGTAAGATTATCCACCACGCCTTCAAGGGCATTTATTGTTTGCGCGGTGCTGTAGGCGAGTTCTATGGCGGGAACCAGGTCATCCACATGAACCGGCTTTACAAGATACCCCAGCACCCCGCAGCTCTTTGCCTTCTGGACAAGCTGCTGTTCGGCGTAGGCGGTAACAAGGATAATCGGAGTCAGCTCGTTTCCGTATTCCCCGCCATTTATTATACGAGCCGCATTTATCCCATCCATTCGCGGCATTTTGATATCCATCAGTATCAGATCAGGCCTTGTAGCCGTGGCAAGCTCCACAGCCTCCATGCCATCATGGGCAATGCCTACGACATTATAGCCGGCATCCCTTAAAATAAGATCAAACCCCTTGACCACAGACGCATCATCATCTGCAATCAGAATTTTCATCGGGGCGCTGGCGCGGGCCAATGGTCTGGATTTGTTCATATTATCTTCATGTTGCGCAATCAAGGAACTCAACAGGCACGGCGTAATCATACGCCCGGGCAGCGGCAGAAGACATATTGGCGCCGGTTTTGCCTGCATCGCCCCGCGGCAGCAGGAGATTTTGCCGGATATATTGAAAAATTACACTGTCGGAAACTGATTGATGGATAAATGACAAAAAAATGGCTGGGGGACTAGGATTCGAACCTAGACTAATAGATCCAGAGTCTACCGTCCTGCCGTTAGACGATCCCCCAGCGGTAAATTTTAATCATATATAAATAGCGGTCATTAAATTGTCAAGCTTTTGATGCGACATGAAACGAACTCTCCCCCACCATGCCACAAGTATCCGACGCCGCAACGCCTCATACAATTTCACCAACAATATCATAAACATGAGCATCGGTTATTCTGACATCAACAATGTCTCCCTCATTGGCCGTGCCTGCGGCGATATAAGTCAGCCCGTCCACTTCAGGCGCCTGAAGCATGGTCCTTCCCTGAAGCAGCAGCTCGGTTTCAGGGCTGAACCCCTCAACAAGCACCTTGTGAGTGGACCCGACCAGGGCGGCATTGATCTTCCTTGAGATCCCGGCCTGGAGTTCCATTATCTCTTCCCTTCTCTTTCCGGCCAGCGCGGAATCAACCTTGTCATCAAGGCGTGAGGCGGCGATGCCCTCCTCGTCGGAATATTCAAAACATCCCAGATGCATGAAGCCCCACTTCTCTACAAATTTGAGCAGCTGCAAAAAATCATCGTGGGTTTCTCCCGGGAAACCGGTCATGACCGTGGTCCTCAGCGCCGCATGGGGAAGCACGGTTCTGATAGTGGAAAAGAGCCGGTCAAGATAGGATGATGAATATCCCCTTCCCATCCGTCTGAGAATACCCGAAGCAGCATGCTGGACCGGGATATCCAGGTACGGGCATATACGGTCCCCGTGCATGGCCATGACCTCGAGCAGTTCCCGTGTAATGCCTGCAGGATGCAGGTAAAGCAGCCTCAGCCACGGGATGTCGGTATCAGAAACAATGAGTTTCGCCAGCCCGGCCAGGCTGGTCCCCATGTATTGATAGGCGGTCAGGTCCTGGGCAAGCAGCGTTATCTCGCGCACCCCATGCAGCGTCAGTTCGTTTACTTCATCCACGATTTCGGCAACCGGCCTGCAGCGCAGCCCTCCCCTTATTTGCGGTATAAGGCAGTAAGAACACCTGTTTGAACATCCCTCGGCAATTTTCACATAGGCGCGCCAGGGTGGTGTAGTGACCAGCCGTCCGGCGGCAACAGGACCAGGAAAGCTGACCGGCTCGGGAGCGGCATATCCGGGGACGGGCGGCTTGCCAGTGCCGTCAGACAGTGCCTGAAGAATCTTTTCAGCCAATCCGGCCGGATCTGAGGTGCCGTGAAAGATATCCACATCGTGCCGCAACTCCCTTGCCAGATCCTGGCCGTAACGCTGCACGAGGCAGCCGGTTACTGCCACAATCTGTCCCTGTCCGCGCTTGCCCGCGATCTCGAGAATCACCTCCACCGACTCCTCCACCGCACTCTGTATAAATCCGCAGGTATTTATCAGCACCACGTCTGCCCCATCCTGAACATCGGCAAGCTCCAACCTTCCGGCCCCGATGGCCAGGGCCCCAAGTATCTGCTCGGTATCAATGCTGTTCTTGGCGCAACCAAGGCTTATTGCAAAAATTTTCATGTTTGTTAGAGATACCCTCCTGTCAGGAATCAGGCAATTTTAATGAAAAAGACTTTACACACCCTGGAATACCGGAAACATTTAATGGCTGGCAGGCTCCAGGCTGTTTATCCGGTTACATAACATGATTAAAGAGATAAACAAATTGAAGGCGCTGCTGTTTGACATGGATGGTGTCATTCTTGACAGCATGCCCTGGCATGTGCTGGCCTGGAAAAAGGCCCTTGAAGAGGCAGGCTGCCAGGTAGGGGATGAACTTATCTACCTGCATGAAGGCGCCATAGAACCGGCGACCGCAGCGGAAATTTTCCACAACAACGGCTGCTGCATGGATGAGGAACTGTTTGGCCGTGTATTGAAACGCCAGATGGAAATTTTCAACAGGTACTACAGGAAAAAGGTTCGGCCTTACCAAGGCGTGCCAGACCTGCTGGCCGATCTGAAAAGACAGGGCCTGGCCCTTGCAGTGGTAACAAGTTCGCACAGCCGCATAACCAGCGAGGTGCTTCCTGCTTCCATACGCTCCCTGTTTTCAGCAGTTGTCACCGGAGATGCGGTGTCCAGGCGAAAACCGTGGCCAGACCCATACCTGGCTGCCGCGAAGAGGCTGGGCCTGGTTCCAGAAAGCTGCTGCGTTATTGAAAATGCACCGTCAGGCATAGAGGCGGCCCTTGCGGCAGAAATGACCTGTATTGCGATAAAAACCACGCTGGATGCCCGTCATCTTGCAAGGGCAGACCATGTTGTGGAAAGCCACCAGGAGCTAAGGGCGCTTCTGACTGGAAACAGGGAGGGCTTTCAGGCCTCGTCGTACGCCCGGGGCAAAACCGAGGAAACTGTCGAAACATGCGGGGAGTAGAGTCATTACTATGCCTTGGCCTTGCGGCTTCATGGCCCGCCATTCCATTGTTCTGGCTGCCGGCTCACCTTTTTCATGGTTTTTTGAGGAAGCGCATGGGCTTTTTCACCTATGTGGCCGCAGCCCTTGCATGGCTTCCCGCTGGCTGGGCGGCCCTGCATTTCAGGCAGGCCCTGCTGGCGCACCAGCTGGCGATCCCTGCCCCGGCCCGGCTTGCCGGCTGGACAATCTTCATTGCCGGAAGCGCTCTCCAGTGCTGGACGGCAAAAGTCATGGGGCCTGTAATATTTGGCGTCCCGGAGGTAACCACCGCCATGGAAAGCCGGCACATAACCGCGCCGCCTTTTAACTGGTGCAGGCATCCAACCTATCTCGCACATTCCATGATATTCGGAGGGGCGGCGCTGGCCACGGGATACTTGGCGCTTT
>JALVQQ010000070.1 GCA_027025395.1 Deltaproteobacteria bacterium
TACCAGGCAGGATCGCGGCGGGATGGCATTGCTGAACAGAAAGAAAATGCCTTTGCCGCATGAGGCAAGGGAGAAAAGCATGAAGGCGGCAGACAAGCTGATCATGTCCTCCCCACCTGCCCCGGCCCCTGTTTACAGTAACAGGTTTTACCAGCCTGACATCATGGCCAAGATCCAGACCGGCCCCGGTCTTCCGGCCTGGAGCTGGAAACGTGCAGAGCTTTCGTGGAACGGACCGGTTGAAAGCGGACAGGTGATAAACCTTTATCTTGCCTCACCTGCCATGAACCTTGCGGCAGCCCTGCTGCGGGTGACATTCCTCTTTCTCATGGCCTACTTCATTATTTTCAGGGAGGCGCTTCCCGCCATAAGGCTCAAGGCAGGAAACGCCGCCCCTGTGATCTCGATTTTTATGGTTCTTTATGCGGCATCATCACTGTTTTCACCTGCCCATGCTGTTGCCGAAGAGTTTCCTCCCCAGGCCATGCTTGATGAGCTTCGTCAGAAACTGCTTGAGCCTGCCGGGTGTCATCCCGGCTGCGCCTCCATTGAAACCATGACCATCACCCTTGACCAGGACGGAAAAATGGAGCTTGTCTTGCAGGCAGGCGCTGCTGCAACCACTGCCATACCGCTTCCAAGAGGAAAGGCATGGCATCCCGGCACGATCCTTGTTGACAGCCAGGCACCCCTGCTCTTTGCCCATGAAGGAGAAACATGGCTGAAGATCCCGCCAGGACTGCATGAAGTCAAGATTTCCGGAAAACTCCGAAATGCCCAGGCCAGCCTGTTTCTTCCCCTCAAGCCGCACAGGGCAGTAATTCACGCAAGAGGGTGGGACGTAGAGGGCATAAACCCTGGCGGGGTACCTGAAAAACAGGTTCAGTTCAGCATGATTGCCACAAAAGGGGGCCAGGAAAAGGCATTTGCACCTGAAGCCCTGCCTCCCTTTGTGAAGGTGCGGCGCGTGATTCATCTGGGTATTGAGTGGCATGTGACCACCACGGTCACACGGCTTTCTCCAAAGGGCAGCCCCATAATACTTAACATCACCCTGCTTCCGGGTGAATCTGTTATTACAGACGGAATACAGGTGCGTAACGGCATGGTTGCATGCAGCATGGAGCCTTACGCCGACAGCATGACCTGGCGCTCGGTTCTTGAGAAAAACAGCCCCATTACCCTTACTGCGCCAGACACCACGGATTGGATTGAAGATTGGATTCTCCAGGCCGACCCGATATGGCATATTGACATGAAAGGCATTCCCGTTGTCTTTCACAAGTCACGCACCGGGGCCTGGCATCCCCGGTGGCGCCCGTGGCCCGGAGAGAAGGTCGAGATAGCTGTAACACGCCCCGAGGCAGTGAAAGGCCCCACCAAGACCATTGACAGCACCAGGCTTGTAGTCAGGCCCGGCCTGAGGATGACCAAGGCATCGCTTGATATTACAGCCCGCTCCTCCAGGGGTGACAGCATAAACCTCATGCTGCCTGCCGGCTCCCGGCTTGAAGCAGTAAAAATCAATGGTGAGACACGCACTGTCAGGCAACATGGCCGCAAGGTCATACTGCCGCTTGACCCCGGAAGGCAGCAGATAGGCGTATCATGGCACTCCTCGGGAGGCATAACCAGCTGGTTCAAGGTTCCTCAAATCAGCCTGGGGATGCCAACAGTCAACAGCACGGTTGAACTGGCACCAGGCAACAGGTGGATCTGGTACCTGCGTGGGCCTGTCACGGGCCCGGCCATACTGTTCTACAGCGAAATAGCCGTGCTTCTGCTTGTCTCTGTCATTCTGGGAATGTCAGGGCTTACGCCGCTTAAAACATGGCAGTGGATGTTGCTTGCCTTTGGCCTCAGCCAGAGCGGGCTTGTGGCAGAGGGCCTTGTTGCGGCATGGCTCCTTGCCCTGGGCCTGCGGCAGAGGTTTGGCCATCTCCTCAAGGGATTCCGGTTTAACGCAGCACAGTCAGCGCTCCTGTGCCTGACTCTTGCAGCCCTGGCAGGGCTGGTGTTCGCAGTTCACAATGGCCTTCTGGGCCAACCGGACATGCGAAT
>JALVQQ010000071.1 GCA_027025395.1 Deltaproteobacteria bacterium
GTCCTGAAACCCCAGGGAACCAAGCAGGCTGATAAGCTCCGGGTCGATGGCGTGATCGGCCTGGCGCTGGATTCTGGATGCGAAAAACCGCCATACCTGCCGGGCAGCTTCGGTCTCCGGCTCTTCGGAGCGCATGAAAAGCGCTGAAAAATGGGTGTGGACCGTATCCATGTGCCGCCTGAGCTCATGCGTGAATGGCCCCCATGCGTCAAAACCAAGGGAGAGGGCAAGAAGCTCCTGTTCACTCCCTGCCCCGGGAAGCACATGGGTCTGCCTGTCCATATACTCCTGAAGCCGGTGCTCGGTATTTCTCAGGAACACATAGGCGTCTTCAAGGTCACGGCATACACTGCCCGAAAGAATCGAAAGGTCTGCCAGCAGGGGCAGCACCTCCAGCAGCACGGGATTCCTGAGCCGCGCATCCCGGCCGCCAAGGAGGAGCTGGAAGGCCTGGACAATAAACTCGACCTCCCTTATCCCGCCGGCGCCAAGCTTCACATTGTCCTGCAACCGCCGGCGCCGGGACTCGCTCTCTATCATGGCCTTCATGTCCCGCAGGGCCTCAAATGCGCTGTAGTCAAGATAACGCCTGTAAACAAAGGGAGACAGACGGGCAAGAAGCTCATCTCCAGCCCCGATTGCGCCGGCCACGGGCCGCGCCTTTATCCAGGCGTAACGCTCCCAGTCCCTGCCCTGGGTCTCGTAATACTCCTCCATTGCATCGAAACTCATGCATACAGGCCCGCTGTCCCCCCAGGGACGGAGCCTGGTATCCACGCGAAATACCATGCCGTCAGGGCCGCAAGAGCCGATTACAGCCATGAGCCTCCGAAACAGCCGGGTGAAAAATTCCTGATTCGTAATGGAACGACCGGAGCCGCACGTTTCACCGGGTTCGGAAAAGGCAAAAACAAGGTCTATGTCAGAAGAGAAGTTGAGCTCACGAGCGCCCAGCTTGCCCATTGCAATTACGACAGGCAGGGAAGCGCTGCCACCGGGGGAGCAGGGAGGGCCAAACTCCTCTGCAAGCCATCCCTCTATAAGGGTGCATGAGGCGTTGAGGCAGGCCTCGGCCACCAGGCTAAGATCCCTTATGGTCTCCTCAAGGGCAGATGCCCCCGATATGTCGCGCCAGGCTATGCGCACCATCTCGCTTCGCCGGAACTCCCTGAGCGCCGACGCCAGGGACGAATCATCAGACACGCCGGAAAGCGCGGGGGCAAGCCTTGAGGCAAAACTCTCCTCGCTGCAAGCGGAATGGAGCAGGCCGGAGGCCGCCAGCATGTCCAGCATGCGGGGCCAGCCGATACAGGCCGATGAAATGAAACGGCTGAAGGGCCATACCCGCATGGCCTCGGCGCGAAGCCCCAGGGCCGCACTGCACTCTGCTCCGGTGCGTCCGCAGGCCTCCTCAAAGAGCCGCCACTGTTTCACCGCGTCTTCCTCCAGGGAGGAAGGCGGGATGGCTGAATTGAAAAAGTATTTTTTCACGCGGCGTTTTTCTGCAAATAGGCCTCGATCAGCCTGTCAAGGTCCCCGTCCAGCACGCCATTTGCATTTCCTATCTCAACGCCGGTGCGGTGATCCTTGACCATGTGATACGGATGAAGCACATAGGAGCGGATCTGGCTTCCAAACGAAATTTCCATCTTTTCACCATGCATCTTCTGCTTTTCCTTGTCCTGTTTGGCCTTCTCCTGCTGGTACAGCCTTGCCTGCAGAATCTTCATGGCAATCGCACGGTTCTTGTGCTGTGAACGCTCGTTCTGACACTGTACCACGATACCGGTGGGTATGTGTGTAATACGGACCGCGGAACTGGTCTTGTTTACGTGCTGACCGCCTGCGCCGCTTGCACGGTAGGTATCAATCCTGAGGTCCTTTTCGTTTATCTCGATCTCGATGTTGTCGTCCAGTTCAGGGACCACGAAAACAGAGGCAAAGGATGTGTGACGCCGTCCTGACGCATCGAACGGCGATATGCGTACCAGCCTGTGAACCCCTGCCTCTGATTTGAGATAGCCATAGGCAAACGGCCCCTCCACCATAAAGGTAGCGCCCTTGATTCCCGCCTCCTCGCCGGGCATGAGATCCAGCATGTCAACCTTGAATCCCCGGCGTTCGCACCATCTGAGGTACATGCGAAGAAGCATGTCTGCCCAGTCCTGGGCCTCGGTGCCCCCGGCGCCTGCATGTATGGTGATGATGGCGTTGTTTGCATCATGCTCCCCTGCAAGAAGCCGCGCAAGCTCAGCCTTTGCTATGGCCTTTTCAAGCTCCCCTGCTCCATCGCGCACCTCGGCGATAACAGAGTCGTCCTGCTCCTCCTCGGCCATTTCAAGCAGCAGCCCCAGCTCCTCGTACTGCTCCTCAAGCTCCTCCATGGCCTCCCTGCCGGATATGAGAATCGAACGTTCCTGCAGCACCTTCCTGGATTCCTTGCTGTCCCAGAAACCGGGTTGCAGCATCTCCTTTTCAATTTCCGCAAGGCGCTTTTCACTGTTGTCGGCCTCAAAGATAACCTCTTAACAGTTCAAGCCTTTTGCCCATATCCTTCAGGGTGTCCTTCAGCTCCTGTATATTTGCGCTCATATCCGCCTTTGAAAGACTCATAACCAAAACTCCTTGAAAATTTTATTTTACCAGCCATCATGGTTCATGACAGGTCATTTCCCGTAATACCCGCTGAACAGATTTTCTCTTTGACAACGCCTGCGGCAAGCAGACAAAGAGAAGCCGCGGCAAGCAGCAAAAAAGGCGCATCGCCATAACGCTGGTAGATTGTTACATCGTCCCGCAACCTTATGGTGTGCTGAACAATATCCTGCCTGAAAAGAGATGATTTTGCAACTACCCTGCCTGTTGGCGAGATGATTTCACTCACCCCGGTATTGGCGGCCCTTACTATCCACCGCCTTGTCTCTACAGCCCTGAAGGCCGCCATTGCCGCATGCTGCCAGGGGGCCCCGGTATCTCCAAACCAGGAATCATTGGTTATCACGGCCAGAAGATTTGCGCCAAGCGCAACACTCTTTCTTGAAAGCTCAGGGAATATGCTCTCAAAACAGATGAGCACCCCGACCCTGACAGAATGCCATACAAGCGGAGCAGCGCTGGCGCCAGGAGAGAAATCTCCGGCCGCAGGCACCAGATCCCGGGCCCAGGCGGTGAGTTGTCCCCAGGGAAGATACTCTCCGAAAGGAACAAGGTGCATCTTGTCGTAAGATCCCACGGTATTCCCATGTTCATCCAGAAGATAGGCCCTGTTGAAATATGCGCGGCCTCCGCTGCCGCCAGCCCGGAATGCAGGGCTTCCAAAGAGAAGGGCCACTCCCGCATCCCTGGCCGTCTCGCGCACCATCCTGCTCAGATCACGACCTGTCTGGTAGAAAAAGGGCAGGGAGGTTTCGGGCCACACCACCAGGACCCCCCGTTTTTTTGCCGCAGGGGGCAGGCCTGAAACGGCCTGGAGGGTAAGTTTCCTGTAAAGCTCGACGGTATGGCGCTGAATGCCAGGCTCCCACTTCTCATCCTGCGGAAGAGAGCCCTGTATGGCTGCTGCATCAAGCGCCGGATACCGTGCATCAGAGGAGAGCGTATTCCTGCAACTTGCCGCCCCGTAAGCCAATACCGCCCCCATTACTACAACTGCCAGAAGGATATCCCGTAGCAATTTTGCACTCTCCCGGCCGCCTGGCGCAGATCTGATGCTGCCCATGCGGGATAATATCTGCCACAAAAGGATATTTACCAGCACAACGACGCTGCTTAGCGCATAAGGGCCGGCGAGATTAACAGACTGAAAAAGCAATGGCCGGGGCGCAAGCGCGTATGCGAGAGTCCCCCAGGGAAAACCCGAAAGAAGCACTCCGCGCAGCCACTCGAGCCCGCCCCAGGCCAGTGCGAGCACCAACCCTGAGGCCAACCGGCGCCTGTCTGCTAAAAGCCAGGCTGCCGCAGCCGCCCATACAGCAGGAAACAGAGCGAGGTAGCAGACAAGCAGCCCTATAACAGGCGCCGAGGCGGGCAGGGGCATGCTGCCAAAACGCGAAATGGTGGGCACAAGCCACCACAGCATCAAAGTAAAATAGACCAGCCCGAAGCACCAGCCCAGCCGGAATGCGTTTAACGGACTCTGCCCTTTTAACGCAGCCAAAAACGGCACCAGGGCAACAGCCGACAGGGGCCACAAACCTGCGGGCGGAAAGGCGGCGGCAGCCAGGACTCCCGCAACAATTACATGGTACAGGGGGGAGAAGGGCATCAGAGCTGACTGACCCGGCAGGCTATTTGCAAATCAAGACATCACCTGATGTCTGAAGCCTGTTCTGTCAGCCGTGGGTGTCATAAGAGTAGAGTATCTGGCGCTCTATTGGTATCCTGTTTTCAGGAAGTTTCGGAGGCGGCCAGTTTTGCGCAAGCTCAAGCAGTTTCTTCCTGGAGGGAATGGCATCCCAGCCATAGGCCAGGGCCTTTTTCTTTTTTACATCTATAAAGGCTGCATCAAACAGGTTTGCCTGTACCGCCCAGGGAACTATGTAATCAGGCACAAGAAGCCTTGCCGCAGATACCGTGCCTGCCTCCCTTGTCACAACCGAGCCGGGACCTCCCCTTAAAATCATCAGGTAACGCTGGTCAATCACTACGGACATGTCCACGCAGGCAATAACCTTGCAACCCTTGATTTCAATGTGGATCTCCCGGTCCAGAACAAAATCGGAAAGGCGGTAACCCAGCTCATCCACGAGATATCGGGCGAGCTTCTGCCTGATACGCTCCCTGTCTGTGTCAGGAACGAGTTTTCCTGTAATAAAACAGGGTTTTTTAACAAACAGGATTTCGGGATCTACAGCCATAAAAGTCATTCTCCAGTTGTTGGGCGCATTCCTGGCCATTCACAACCATTGCCAAACAGCCCTTGATGGCGCCTGCATCTGCATCGGCCTGGCAGATTGCAAAATACCGCAGGCCGCAAAAATTGATGGTCCCAGGGACAGCAGCCTCAATAGTGCATGACAGCCTCCTGTGCTGAACTTAAACTGTATGCGCCTGAAAGTAAACTTGAGGGCAAGGCGCTGGAAGCCAAGGCTTAACGGGATATATGGAGACCTGGCCGGTTCAGCCGGCCCCGTCTTCCATTTCACGGAACAGGTCCCTGAGAAAAACTGCATCCGCCACGGCATACGCCAGGCTCACCATACAGCTCCAGATGATAAAGATAGATGCCGCACCTGCCATGCCGGAGGCCCATCCGTAAAGCAGGGGCAGGAAGGCCGCGGGCACCACCAGCCGCTCCTTCCAGGGGGTGAGAGTCTTGCGCCCCATCTGCTGTGCCCACATGTCCATGCCCTGGGAGCAGAACTCAACTGTCACGGCAAGGGTTATTATCCCGGCGAGAAACCGGGAAGCACCGGGAAGCACCGCCACCAGGGCAAGCGGCAGGGCTACCGGGAGGATCAGCCCGGCGACAGCGCCCGGGCCGCGCCTCATGCACGCGGGCAAAGTGGCCTTGACATACTGAAATCCTGAAGCAAGGGTTATGGCAAGCAGCACGGCGCCATAAATGACATTTACAACCCTGACTGGAAACAGCATAAGGGGCAGAAGGCCCGCAAGGAGGAAACCCAGGGCAATCCACAGGCGTGGAGGCACAGTCCCCCTTCTTGATTTCATTACCAGAACAGCAATGGAGGTGCCTGCCATTGCAAGCAGCACAAGCCCGTAGCTCACGGATTTGTCCGGGAAGGTGGCGGTAAGCAGTATAAGACCTATGCCCGTCATCTGAACCGTGGTCTTTATCTTTGCAAGTTCCGTAACCTTGAGCTCGTCACGGCCAGGGGTCAGGAACCGCCGCAGTTCGGTAACGATAAATTCCCGCAGGAAAATCGGCCAGACGACCCAGAGGGGCAGTATGTCAAGGTGAAGCAGCGGAAGAAGGGTCACGGCGACAAATATCTTGTCTGCAATAGGGTCAAGCAGGCGGCCCAGCGGGGTAACACCGTATTTCCGGGCGAGATAGCCGTCAAAATAGTCTGTAAACCCCAGTATAAAGAGCAATATCACGGCTGCGACACGCTCCCATGTCCCCTGGTAAATCAGAAACCAGGGCAGGGGCATAAGGAGAATACGCAGGGAGGTGAGCTGGTTGGCCGTGACAATCATGACCTGTTTTCAACTCCCCGGGCTTTCCTGCCTGCTTCGGAATGCCGCTGCCACACTTCATAAAATGCCTGAAGCAGCTCTGCCCTTGCATGACCCATGTACTGCACGTCAAGCGTGAACTCCCTGTACTGTTTGGGAGGCCCTATCTCTATCTGCAGAAGCAGCGGTTCACAGAAGTACCAGGTGCAACGGTAAGGCCGTTCCGTGCGGGGGAGCACACACCCCTTCTCACCAATGAACTGGCAGAGGGCCCCTTCATCAACCGACAGGTCGTAACGGGGAATCCGGCCGCCCATTGCCAGGATACCCACAACATCCGCAAATTCCGGATATCCGTGTTTGTTACAGCAGCACACATTGCCGCAATAGGGACACACCTTGGCCGTGTACTTCTGTATAAAGGGGTCCATAATCGCAAAGGCCTGGCGAAACTGCCTGCCCTTTTGCCGCACCACGTCCATTTCAGGCTCATGGTCCCTGAAAAACTGCTTTATCTCCTCCACCATCTGCCAGAAACGGACAGGGTCACGGAAATCCAGCCTTGGGAAAACAGTGGTATCAAATCCCGTAATCATAGGTAGTGTTTAAAACCCCTCTTCCTCAGCTCCTTCACCAGCTTCCCCACGTCGTTAAGCCGGTCCCTGGGACACACAAGCACGGCATCGTCCTGGGCCACCACCGCCATGTTCCCAATATGTGCAGCGGCAACCAGGGTACCGCCGCCGCCCCTGACAAGACAGTCACGGCAATCAAGGGCAAGGGCCGTGCCACTGACCGCATTGCCGTTTTCGTCCTTGCTGGCCAGTTCATAGTATGTTTCCCAGACCCCCATGTCATACCAGGCAAAATCAAATGGGAAAAGTACCATCTGAACACCCTGATACTGGCAAATGCCCGGAATTTTTTCAAGCAGGCCCTTGTCTATGGAGTCGCGCGGCATGAGCCTGTACTGTGCTTCTATCAGTGAAAATTCATAGGCTGAACGGTTTTGCATAAGCTCCCTTAGGGTTTTCCATGCCTCGGGCATGCACCCGTCCAGGGCATTGAAAAGCGTCTTTGGCGAAAAGGCGAATATTCCGCTGTTCCAGAAAAAGCTGTCCTTCCGGATATACTGTTCAGCCCGTTTCCTGTCAGGTTTTTCATGAAAACAGCGGACAGTGTAACATGGGACATCTGTCTGGCACGGCAGCTGTCTTCCAGCCTGGACATAGCCATAGGCGGTTTCCGGCCTGTCCGGCCTAACCCCAAAGGTCACGATGACGGGATGGGTGGCGGCATAATCAAGCCCTGCCCCGAGTATCTCCCTGAAACGCTCCCTGTCCTCGATTATGTGATCTGACGGCAGGACCGCAACCGCCTCCGGCGATGCACTCTTTTCGATTACAGTAACCGCCCAGGCAATGGCCGCGGCAGTCCCCCTGGGGCAGGGCTCGGAAATAACATGATTTTCAGCAAGATCAGGTACATGCTCAAGGATATCTTCCCTGTGGGCCGGCTTTGCGATGATCCAGATATTTTCCCATGGGAACAGGGGCTTGATCCTTGCTATGGTGCGCTCGAGCATTGACTCGGCGCTCTGGAGGCGAAGAAACTGTTTGGGGCGCATGCGGCGGCTCAGGGGCCACAGCCTTGTGCCAAGGCCTCCGGCCAGAATCAGAACGTGCCTGTTACGGACCTTTTCCTGCGTCATTAAACATTCCCTCCCGACCAGGGCCTGAGCAATGAATTGCATGCACCGCAGCCACCTGGGCAGCCGCGCAGATTGACGCCGTTTCAGCTCTCAGTATCCTTGAGCCAAGGGAAACCGGCCTGAAACCTGCCTGCAGGCACATCCCTGTCTCTCCAGGGGAAAAACCTCCCTCGGGCCCGGAAATGATACCGATTTCCACACCGCTGCCTGTTTCTGTCAGCTCTTCAAGGAGGAAATGGCCTTCTTCCCCTTCAAACAGCATAATCTTTCTCAAACCCGGCGGATTGTCAAGCAGGGTTTCAAGGGGCATGGGCGCATTTACACGGGTCAGGATATTTCCACGGCACTGCTTCAGGGCCTGAACGGCAATCTCCCTCCAGCGCCTTGCCCTGGAACCATCTCTTGCGGGATTTGAAACCGTGCGTTCCGTAATGACAGGCTGAATGCACCGCACCCCCAACTCGCAGGCCTTCTGTATCAGCCAGTCCATGCGCTTTCCCTTGATAATGGCGGGCATGAGAATCAGGGGCAGGGTATCATCCCCGCACTCCGTCTCTTCATGCAGTTCGAACCGCACCTCGGACACCCCAGCAGAGATTACCGTGGCGGAAAATGCCCGGCCGCAGCCATCCTTAAGCCTTGCCCTGCTTCCGGGCCCCATGCGCAGCACCCTGACCAGGTGCCTTGCCTCAGGGCCTGCCACAATAACGACATCTCCCGGCTTGCCCAGGCTTCCCGGCTCAACCACAACCTCTCTCGGGACCACGCGCCTATTCCATCTCCTTATGCTTTGAAGCTGAAAAAGCAAAAATTATTGAAGCCCATGCCTCGCCCTCACGGTCTCCGGCCCCGCTGCCCGTTATTGCCCTTATCTTCTTCATGCCTTCCGGCTCAAGCATTGCAACCGTTTCAGCCAGCTGCTCCCTCAAGATGCCTGACACCACGAGGACGCCACGGTCAGGTGCGGTAACCCTGGCCAGGTCTCCGGCGAGCAGGGATATGGTTTGCTTGTCAATATTCGCCATGACCACATCATATTTGCCGGATTCCGCATCTATCCTTTCACTGCTTACTGTCATTTTGTCCGATACCCCGTTGAGCCGGGCATTGGCCCTGGCAGTGCTTACGGCGTCAGTGTCAATATCAATGGCCTTGACCCTGCGAACGCCCAGCCGTGCCGCGGCAATGCCCAGTATGCCCGTTCCGGTCCCCACATCAAGTACGGCAGGTTCCCCGCTGCCCCAGGGCCTCCGGCTCCAGAGCCACTCAATATTTTCGAGCATAAGGGCCGTGGAGGCATGTGTACCGACTCCAAAGGCCTGCCCGGGGTCTATCTCAATCACCACGTCTTCAGGCGCGGCTTCATACTCCTCCCACTGCGGCTTTATCACAAAACGGCTGCCCACACGCACAGGCCTGAAATATTGTTTCCAGGATTCAGCCCAGTTTTCTCCACTCACCGCCCTGCCATCAAGCGAAAAGGCCTTCTCATCCCTTGCGGTGATGCGTTCAAGCAACTCCTCAAGGCGGCTGTAAACACCCGCATCCATATCTCCAGGTGTAAGCCATGCCTTGAGACATGTCATGCCGCAAGCAGTTGCTCTCTGGGCAATCTCCACGCCGCGCCCGGTTTCCTCGATGATAAATGCTGCCACCTGGTCAGCCAGGGAATCCGGAAGATGGACACTGATCATGTGCCAGCCGCCGGAACTCATACACCCTCCCCTCTTTTCTCCAGACGCGGCGCGTCGAGCCGGTCATCACGCTCCCTCATGAGCCAGTAAACAATCCCCAGGGCAAGGAGCACGGCGGCAAGGGAAAAGATGGTAATGGCTGGCGTGGTCTTTATGTCGAGGATAATCATCTTGCGGCTGATTGCGAGCATGGCTATAAGCAGAACGGTCTTTACCTGAACTATGCTTTCCTGGTCCGCTATCACCTTGACAATGGAGTGTTTGAACTCAAGCGCTATGAGCACTACCATAATCATGCCGAACACGATCTTGAACGACTTGTGCTCCACCGGATCGAGCCCCTTTTTGAAAAACAGCTCGAAAATATGGTATCCCAGCTTATAGGTGGCATATACTATTATGAGTGCCACAAAAAATGAAAGTACAAGACAGATTATCTTTTCAAATTTTTCATAAGCGCCAAGCACGCCCCACTCTTCTGACAGTTTCATGGTTTTCTCTCCATTGGCAATGTGATGATGTCCGTACGGAACACCCTGGCGAAACCTGCATGTAACCTCATGCCTGCAGTCTAACCCGGCGGCCGGAAAAGGCCAAGCCGGTCATGGGAGAGTTACATCACTGATCAGTGAAAGGAGCTGCTGAGACCGGCCCAAATGGTGCGGATATGCCATGTCCGGCCCCACAGCGTGGCTGGAGAGAAGGCGTACGGTTATCCCTGACGATTTCCAGGATTGGATTATGGCCGGATACTGCAAGAAAACCAGATACCGTCCCTTTTCTTGTCCTGAAGGATTTTTTCAATAGGGGGGGCAGAGAGTGGAAGATGCATTGGTGACCCGGGCTGAATTGCCTGCAATGGAAACTTGTCATGCCGTTCAAACCGCATGCCCATCCCTGCAAAACAAGAAAGGGAAGGACAAGCGCCTGTCCTTCCCTTTGAAACTGATCCCTTGTTATCTGTTTTTAGGCTACCTTTACCTCTATCTTGTGCGGCTTGGAGTGCTCGGCCTTTGGCAGGAACAGCCTAACCACTCCCGCCTTCATGCTGGCCTCGATTTTGTCGATATCCACATCCGGACCAATTGTAAACGCCCTTTCATATCGGCCTGGCCCGCTGAATTCAACATAGAGCGGTTTTGCGTCTTCCGGGATCTGCTGGGCGATTGCTCCCTTGATGGTCAGGACATCCTTGTCAACCTGAATGTCCAGCCCGTCCTTTGAAACGCCTGGCATATCTGCGAGAAGAACAATTCCGTTTTCATTTTCGTATATGTCAACCGGCGGCACCAGGGCTGCCTTTTTCTCCTCTGATGCTGCTGTTGCAGGGCTGGCCGCCCTTTCCTGTGTGCGGATTTCTTTTGTTTCACTCATAAAACTCACCTCCTGGACTGATTATTGTTGCTATTCCGGTTTGCGTCAGCTGATATTTACCGCTATTTTTCTGCTGCGCTGCTCTTCCTTTTTGGCAATGGAAACCGTAAGTATGCCGGCCTGATATGTGGCCTCCGTCTTTGACGGGTCCACTGACTCAGGAAGTGAAATAACACGTTTGAACGTGCCGCTGAAGCGTTCTCTCCTGTAGTAGCCGGCCGGATCAGTGTTTTCTCCCACTTCCGCCGCTGTATCACGTCCGGCGGAGATGGTGAGAAGGTTCTTCTCCATGGTGAGTTCAAGTTTTTCAGGATCTATGCCAGGCGCGTAGATATAGGCAATGACCTTTTCAGGAGTTTCAGCCACGTTGACTGGCGGAAAAGTGCCCTTGACCACGCCTCTTATATTCCCTGAAGGGGCATACAGCCCGAAAAGTTTCTGCATTTCCCTGCTAAGTTCTTCAAGCTGACTCCAAGCTGGATCTGACACAGCAAGCCATGGACTTAACATATCGAATACCTCCTTGTAATATTCAGCGAATTTTTCCCAGATGCATTTGCAAGGTTGTAATCATTGTTCCGGCAATGCCAATGCACGAGGAATCAATAAATAAAAATGTATTCACTAACAGACAAAAGCGATACAACAGCTATATAAATAAGCTATCTATCGTCATATAAAATTATTATTATGACGAATGACTTTATGCAACGGTCATGTCAAGCCGATGTACAAATCGCTTTCGAGTTCAAATTAAGCATCAGAAAAAGAGAGTCAAGGGGCAGAGTGGAAAAAAGTTGATCATGGCAAGAGACGGAGCGGTAAAAAAGCCAAAACTGAAAAAGAAAAGGGCACCCGAACGTGCCTCGACTCGGCGGCCAACGGGTGCCCTTGATTGGTTATGGAGGGGATATGGCAGAAAAACCCGGGAGATTACCGCTTCCTTTCTCCGCTGATAAATTGTTCGGTGCGCTTGAATGCCTCGTCATCTGTATATTGCTCTGGAGGATGTTTCATGAAGTACGATGACGGAGAGAGCAGAGCACCGCCAATACCACGGTCAAGCGCTATTTTGCAACACCTGATGGAATCAATGGCCACTCCCGCGGAGTTGGGAGAATCCTCAACTGACAGACGCATTTCAAGGTGCATTGGAACATCGCCGAAAAGTTTGCCCTCCATGCGTATGAATGCAACCTTGTTGTCCTTCTGGAAAGGAACATAGTCGCTTGGGCCTATATGTATGTTTTCAGATGCCAGCCTCTGGGGGAGCACCGACTGGACAGCCTCGGTCTTCGAAAGCTTTTTGGATTTCAGCCTGTGGCGGTTCAGCATGTTGAGAAAGTCGGTATTGCCCCCGGTATTCAGCTGATAGGTCTTTTCAAGCTTGACCCCGCGGTTTTTGAACAGGTTTGCCAGCACCCGGTGGGTAATGGTTGCGCCAAGCTGTGATTTTATGTCATCGCCTATTGCCGGCAGGCCTTTCTCCCTGAAACGTTCCGCCCAGCCTGCGTCACTGACGATGAAGACCGGCATATTGTTAATATAACCGGTCCCTGCCCGCAGGGCGCATTCCGCGTAAAAGCGCACCGCCTCTTCAGAACCAACGGGCAGATAGTTGACCAGAATTTCCGCGCCTGACTCTTTAAGGATGTCCACAACCTCGTCTTCAGTGGCCTCGGGCGCATCGGCCTTAACAAAGGTCTGCTCATCGGGGTAATCTGTCATGTGTTCGGAAAAACCGTCAAGCACCTTGCCCATTTTGACCTTGACCCCTGTTGCAGGTATGTCAGAGCAGAAGACAGTTGTGCAGTTTGGCGGTGCAAAAATCGCCTCCGAGACATCCTTGCCCACCTTTCGGGCGTCAATGTCAAAGGCAGCAACCACTTCGATATCGCCTGGCTCATAACCCCCTATGTCCCAGTGCATCAGGCCGATTGCGTCATCAGCCGTCCTGGTCCTGTAATAATTGATGCCCTGCCACAGGGAAGAGAAACAGTTTCCCACCCCCGCAACAGCTATTTTTATTTTTGACATCCTTGTTCTTCGCCTCCCGATTCCGGACGTCCCGCATCACTTGTGCGGATACAAAGATATTTTCCTCAAAGATCCTGCAATTGTCAGCTTCGGCAAATCCGGCGACCACGACTTGCGCGAATACGGGAAGATTTCCCTGTTGCCGGATTCACCTGCACGTTGAATTGCCGTTTTGTCTCACCATGCAACAACCGCAATAGCCCGCTGTTACCACAGCAAAGGAAATCATTCATCTTTCGTAACGCAGGTTTTGTTTCCTCAGGCAACGCCTGTCAGCGGAAACAGGCTGCTAAGTCTCTGAAAGCTCTTCCTCCTCCTCTATTTCAAGTTCAAAAAAGCTTGAGCCGCAGTCATAACACTTCACATCAATGTTTCCTGGTGCCTGAAGGCTGACGTATATTTCATCACAGCCACATTCACAGGGCCCGTCAATGGACTCCAATATAACTTCCTCAACCGAAGGCCGGACCACCCTGGCTATATCTTCATCGTAGGTAATTTTCAAATTTTGTTTCCTCCCGCGCAAGGGTATGTGCCAAAAGGCTAATCTGTAAACATACTCCTATCTTTACATAATTGTAAAGGTCCGTGGTCCAACTTTGTCCGGATCGGCTCGTACAGGGGGAGCCCAAAACAGACATGCTCCACATTTTATGATTGACAACGGACAGCATCTTGGTTAATAGGGGAAACGGCATTATGAATGGATATTCATTATTCAAACAAAAGGAGGAAGTGTAAAATGGACAAGAAATTTTCATCACTGCTGGTAGCCCTGCTTTTCGGACTTGTAATGGCAGGGGTGGCCTTTGCCAACAACGGCCCCGAGACCATCGAGCTTCATGCAAAGAAGGGAAATGTAACATTTGCGCATCATAAGCATCAGTCTCACATCAAGTGCGGCGAGTGCCACCACGGCCCGGGTCATTCAGACTATAAAGAGGGCATGCAGATTCACAAGTGTGAAGAGTGCCATCACAAGGGCGGCGATGTTCCCAAGAAGCTTCAGAAAACAATGAACGCATTCCACAAGAACTGCAAGGATTGTCACAAGGCAGGGAAAAAAGGCCCCACCAAGTGCAGCGGCTGCCACAAGAAGTAATCACAGCCTCCGGACCCGTTTATAACGTCCGGGCTTGATTGGCTTGGCAAGGACAAGACCTGCTGACCTCATTAAGGGGCGGCAGGTCTTTTTGTTTCAGTGCGCAAGCCGCGGAAGGCGGAGTCCGGCCCCAATTTTTTTGGTGAACTGGATTTCATTTTATGCTAACTTGCGTCTTTGGGAAAAATGTTCAGGGAATCCCTGCGCAAGACAGGTAACCGGAAGTGCCGATTAAAACCATGAAAGCCCCCGGCAGCTTGCATGCCGGAGGCCCAGTTTTAAATTTTTTACGAGGAGGGCATTATTGTGAGAAATGAACAGTCCGTAAGGCCGGATGCCATTACAGACCAGGAACGGCGGACATTCCTTAAACTGGGACTAAAAATTACGGGAGTCCTGGCTGGCGGAACCATGCTTTCTCTGGCACCCCTGCCAGATGACGAGGCCCAGGCCGCATTTGACCTGGCAGGCTACAGGCGGGGTGCAAAGTATAAACCACACTATGGCATGGTAATCAGGCAGAATCACTGTGTTGACTGCGAAAAGTGCAAGGAGGCCTGCAAAAAGACAAACCATGTGCCTGATTATGGCTGGAGAACCACCATCCTAGAAAAGGACGTGGAGACCGAACCTGGCAAAAAATACCGTATTTTTGTACCTGTCCTCTGTAATCACTGCCTGAACCCGCCCTGTGTACGGGTATGCCCTACCAAGGCCACCTACAAGGACCCCAAGACCGGCATAGTGGTGATGGAGTACAAAAAATGTATCGGTTGCAAGACCTGCATGGCTGCCTGCCCGTACAATGCCCGCTATTTCAAGGAAGAAAACCGAGCCATTGACAAGTGCAACTTCTGCTTTGACACCAGGCTGTCCAAGGGCGAAAAACTGACTGCGTGCGCGGCCGCGTGTCCCGCCAAAGTCAGGGTGTTCGGCGATCTTGCCGATCCTGAAAGCGAGCCTTCCAAGCTGCTTCGCCAGCCGGACAAGTTTGTGTGGGTTCTGAGGCCCGAAGCAGGCGCCAGACCCTTTATCTTCTACATGAACGACTAAGTACGGGAGGATATGAATGAAGACTTTAAACAAAACTCTTCTGGCGGCGCTGCTCGCCATTGTAACAGCCGGGTTGTTTATTGTTGCGTCCCAGGCCATGGGAAGTGATGATGAGGAAGATGGCGGCACCATCGTATTCACCAAACCGGTAAAGGCAGTCATTTTTGAGCACAGCATCCATGTGGAGATGGGAATGGATTGCGACAGCTGCCACGATGATCCTTTTGAAATGGCCGCCGGCACGGCGGAAGAAAACGATGACTTCAACATGAAGGCCCTTTACGAGGGGAAATACTGCGGTATGTGTCACGACGGCGAAACCGCGTTTGCCTCAAACACCAACTGCACCGCGTGTCATATCGGGGTTAAAGGCTACAACAGGATGATGGGGACCAAAGAGAAGAAAGGTCACGGATCAGGACATCATTAAAAAAGACATCCTGTTAACCGGGGCAACCCTGCATATGCAGGGGAGCCTTTCCGGGATTTTTATTGTGGCATCAAGCCGCGGCCTTGCAGGGGCCGCGGCTTTTTTAGTGCCAAATCCCAGGCGGTACGGACCTGTTGAGAGGAATCTCAGCGGGCAAAAAAGCGCGCTGCTTGACTTCTGCCTTATAATTGCGCTACAATGATTAACATTGAAAATATGACTCGACGACAGGACAGGAACCGCTTCTGTTTCCAATCGAGACGGCGCCACGCCATGCGTCATGGCGGTCTTTGCGGGGTAAACCGCGATCACCCTTCACGGTTCCTGTTAAGGTCTTTTTAACTTTGTAACAATGAGGATGCCATGGATCTGGTACTGACCCTGATTTTTCTTGTTTTTTTCTGGTGGATGCTTTACCGCTGGGTCCTGCCCCGGCTGGGCATGGGGGGCTGAGGGCCTGTTGGCTGCAACGCCGGGGACCGGTGTTATTCCGATGAGAGCTCTGATGCGGCGCTGAAACAAGGGCTTGATGCCGACCTTGACGACCAGGAATTGAGGCACAATGACCCGTCATGATATTGATACATGAAACGGCATGCAGCCTGTGCAGCCCGCCCCTGACAGTCATCACCCGCTATCCGCATCATGGCCCGCAGGTGTGCATGTCCTGATGATTTCCTCAACGAGCCGTGGGGTCCCCTCTCCTGTCCTGGCCGATACAACAAACAGGTCGCCGAGGCCAGGGGGAAGCGCCTGTTTTATCTCTTTCAACCTTGCCTTTCTCCTGGGCTGGGAAATTTTGTCAGCCTTGTTAAGCACAACCATGGCCCTTCTGCCTGCTGCACGAAGGTAATCAAGCAGGTCCAGGTCCAGGTGGTCCGGCCTGCGCCTTATATCCATTATGCAGACTACTGCCTTAAGCTGCCTGGTTGCCTCAATATATCCCTCCACCAGGCGGTGCCACTTTTCAATTACATGCCTGGGCGCCCTGGCGAATCCGTAACCGGGGAGGTCAACAAAGTACATGCTGTTGTTTACAAGAAAGAAATTCAGGCTCTGGGTAAATCCTGGACGTGAGCTTACCTTGACCAGGTTTTTGCGGTTCAGTATGCGATTCAGCAATGAGGACTTGCCCACGTTTGACCTTCCGGCAAAAGCAACTTCTGGGAGTTCGGGCGCAGGCAGGTCCCTCAGGTTAAATACACTTGTGACAAACTCTGACGAATGGACGGGCGGGTGTCCGGTTTTGCCGCGGCTTGTCATGGCAGGATCAACGGAAGATCAGGCAGCCGGGGCGGGTCGCAGTGGCATAAGCCAGGTGGGAGCTTGACTGGACAGGGGCGCCTTTGAAGGGAAAGTGCCATCTGTTACAGCACCTTGTTAAGTGCGTACTCTATAATGCCTTCGGCCCCTGCCTCCTGAAGCCTGGGCACAAGGCCCCGGACCTCGGCCTCGTCAATAACGGTTTCAACGGAAAACCATTTCTGGTTGTATAGCGGAGAGACAGTGGGGGCGTTGAGGCTTGGAAGAAGGTCAACAATCTTTTCAAGCCTCTCTTCAGGTACGTTCATCTTTACGCCCACCAGCCGGTCTGCCCTCAGGGCGCCCTGCATGAGCACGGCTATCTGTTCGATTTTCTTTTTTTTCCATGGGTCCTGCCACGATTTCCTGTTGGCTATTAGCCGGGGAGTGGATTCCATCATGTCCTCGATAATCTGCAATCCGTGGGCCCGTATGGTGCTTCCGGTTTCAGTGACTTCCACAATTGCATCTGCCAGGCCGCTTACCACCTTCGCCTCGGTGGCGCCCCATGAAAATTCAATTTCGACATTTATCCCCCGTTCCCTGAAGTAACGCCTGGAAAAATTCACAAGCTCAGTGGCGATTTTCTTTCCTTCAAGATCACGGATTGTTTTTAACGGGGAATCGGCCGGCACAGCCAGGACCCATCTGGCCGGCCTTCTGCTAACCTTTGAATAGATAAGGTCTGTAACTATTTCAACATCCGCGTCGTTTTCCAGTATCCAGTCAAGGCCGGTGATGCCTACATCAAGGGTTCCGTTGTCAACATAACGGGCCATCTCCTGCGCCCTGCAGATACTGCACGAGATTTCAGGATCGTCAATATCAGGGAAGTAACTCCTGCTGTGTACCTTGATGTGCCAGCCCGACCGGCCAAGCAGTTCAATGGTGGCCTTTTCGAGACTCCCCTTTGGTATTCCAAATTTTAGCTTGTTCACTTTCCGTAAATCTCCTGAGGGTCAAATACCGGCTCTCCCTGGGCCTCCAGACCATTTTCAGTAACCTTCCGGAAGAAACAGCTCCTGTATCCGGTATGACAGGCTGCCCCGCCAAGTTGTTCAACCCTGACCAGTATGGTGTCGAGGTCACAGTCAACCAGGGCCTCCTTGAGCACCTGTACATGGCCTGATGTTTCGCCCTTCAGCCACAGCTTCTGCCGGGAACGGCTCCAGTAGTGCACCTTGCCGGTTTCCAGGGTCTTTTCCCATGCAAGCCTGTTCATGTAGGCGAGCATCAACACCTCGCCGGTTTGATGATCCTGTGCAATTA
>JALVQQ010000072.1 GCA_027025395.1 Deltaproteobacteria bacterium
CTTTGACACTATGGCCCGATCAGGCCGTGCTGTTAATTCCGGTAAAAGAAAATGAAAAATGAAAAGCCGCTTTGTCTCCGGCGTCTCCCCTCAATTTCACTGGCTCAGGACTGCCAGCTGGTGCATGGGCTTTGCAGGCCGTAGCTTTAGCGAAGGCCTGATTTGCAGGCCGTAGCTTTTTTTACTCGCCGGAGCCTTCGGCGAAGGAGATAGCGAAGGCCTGATTTCCATGATTCCCTCTCCCTTATGCAGCTTGCTTTTCCTTCCAACTTCAGGCTTCGAGCTTCCCTGCCTGCCCGGGCGTAGGCCAGCGCCTTTTGGCAAGCAGGCGGCTTCCAGCTAATATTGTCTGAACTGTGATTTATGTGATTATTGTGATAATCATGATGAAGACTGATGACTGCCAACTGCCGACTTTATATCTGGCGATCCTCGCGTCTCCATTGCGATCCTTGCGGTTCATAATCTCCCGGCCGGATGATGGTTTAACCGCTATGTTCGCAATGGTTTTCGCAATGGTCGCTATGTCTTTTTTACCCCCTCCGGGTCACTCGGCAGAGGACCCGGAGGCATTGTGTCATTCAGAGCGCCAGCTAAGAATCTCACCATGGACACTTCTGCGCCGGTTTTGTTATCTGCCGCTCCTTCAGAGCTTATCCGGATATGTATCCTTACACAGGGTTTCGCTGCGCTGCACCCTGTGCTGTTACCTTACGGGGCTTTGCCCCTTCAATATCATGTGGTATCAGCCCATTACAACTTCCAGCTTATATTGTCTGAATCACAGATTACATGGATTACCGGATTGCACGGATCTAGAAACATGACTGGCGCAGGCCTGCCTGCCTGTGGGTTGGCCTGTGCTCAGCAGGCAGGTTGCCCGGTCTCCATTTCTAACCAGAAGTCCGCGCACTCTGTTGCGCGGTCTCCTGAAAGAAACACTGAAGTTCAAAAGCCGTCCACAGTAAATTTAAGGAGACCTCCCGCCGAAGCGGGACAGGCTCGGCACGGAGGCCGGGGATTTCTCCTTTTTAGGACCCGGAGGCATCGCGTCATTCAGAGGGCGCAGCCCGAAGAATCTCCCCATAATTACTTCTGGTTTCTCCTGCCGGTTTTACTCTGCAATTCCCCTCAGGAGACTCTTCGCTCCATTTCATTTCGCTCTGAGTGACGGAGGCATAAAGAGGAAACTGCATACTGTAGACTGCCGACTGCGGACTTTTATACCTGACGATCCTCGCGTCTTCATGGCGATCCTTGTGGTTCATGGCTCCGGTGCCCGGGGAAAGACCAGCCCCTGCTTCATGAAGAAAAACTATAACTCCATGGATTTTGATCAAAACAAGCCTTCCACCGACAAATAGCGCTCACCCGTATCGTATGCAAAGGTCAGAACCCGCTTACCTTTCAACTCCTCCTTCTTCTGATGAATGGCCGCCAGGGATGCGCCGGTGGAAATCCCGACAAACAAGCCCTCTTCCCCGGCAGCTCTGCGGGCAAAGGAATAAGCATCTTCTTTTGACACGCTGATGGCGCCATCCAGTAATTCCGTGTCCAGATTTTCCGGAATAAATCCCCCTCCGATGCCCTGTATGGCATGCGGGCCGGGTTCTCCGCCCCCGATCACCGGAGAATCGGCCGGTTCAACGGCAAATACTTTCAATGACGGCCACTGTTTTTTCAGTTCCCTTCCCACACCGGTTATATGGCCTCCGGTACCGACCCCGGTGATCAGATAGTCAAGCCCTTCCGGGAAATCCCCTATGATCTCTTTTGCAGTCGTCCGGCTGTGAACTTCGGGGTTGGCCGGGTTGTCAAACTGGCTTGGCATCCAGCCCTTCATTTTATCTCTCAGTTCAGCTGCCTTTTCCATGGCGCCTTTCATGCCCAACTCCTTTTTGGTGAGCACAATTTCAGCGCCGTAAGCCTTCATTTGCGTGCGCCGCTCAACGGACATGGATTCAGGCATGACCAACATCACTTTATACCCTTTTATGGCGGCCACCAGCGACAAGCCAATGCCCGTATTC
>JALVQQ010000073.1 GCA_027025395.1 Deltaproteobacteria bacterium
CATCCAAGGTGTGCCGTTGCGGCATTCGGGGCGCGTTAGCCAATGGAGCCTGTTGAACGCCTGCATCAGGAAATGCGCATTATGGCAATGTAAAGAAAATACGCCAGCAGCATCATGCAGCCTTCAGGGCGGCTTACACGGCCGCCGGTCACCATTGCCGCCAGCATTAACAGGGTCATGAGAGTCATGGCAGGCAAATCCCGCCAGATTACATCACTGCCCATCCTCACCGGGGCAACAAGCGCGGTTGAACCAAGCACAATACAGAGATTGGCCATGTTGCTGCCAACCACGTTTCCTACAACAATATCACCATGCCCCTTTCTGGCCGCGGCAATGGTGGTGGCGAGTTCGGGAAGCGAGGTGCCTATTGCCGTAAGGGTAAGGCCGATAACCAGCTGGGATACCGAAAAGCAGAGCGCCGCTTCCACTGCCCCGCGCACAAGGAGCCTGGAGCCTGCAACAAGCGCCGCAACGCCGGCGGCAATCATAAGGGCGCTACGGGCCGTTGCGGGCGCAGAGGCCAGCCGGGCCTCGTCAGGGAGCCCGACTCCCGGCGTTCTGGTGCGTACAGACCAATATTTCAGGAATCCCATGTAGGCGCAGTACGCGAGAAGCAGCAATGCCCCTGTTATCCTTCCCACTGCGTTGCACCACCAGGCCACTGCCAGCACGCCAAGCCCGGCAATCAGCAGGAACGGCACATCAACGGCGCTCATGCGCCTGCTTGCCGGCAGAGGGGTCATAAGCGCGCCAATGCCCATGATAAGGCCTATATTCGCTATGTTGCTGCCGACAATATTCCCTATGGTAATATCAGGATTTCCAGCAAAGGCAGCCGTAAGTGAAACAGCAAGCTCCGGCGCAGAAGTGCCAAAGGCCACGATGGTCAAGCCTATGACAAGTGGACTGATGTTCCACCTCAGGGCAATCCCCACCGCGCCTTTGAGGAAAACCTCGGCACCGCCGCCGAGCAAAACAAGCCCTGACACTATCTTCAGCCCGGAAACAACAAGCGAAGACATCACTTCCCGCCCCGGCTGCAAATCATTTGTTCACCTTGTCCCCTTCAAGGAAGCGGTTCAGGGCTGTTTCGGCATTTTTAAGGGCGCACAACTCGCCGCACATGGAGCACCCCTTGCTTGAAACCGACTTGCGTGACTCAAGGACCGCCCTTGCATCTTCAGGGAAAAGCATGTTTTCAAACTGTCTGTTCCACCTGAAATCGCGCCTGTCCTTGCTGATCTGCTTGTCCGCAAGGTCTGCCCTGCCCTTGAGTTTCACCACATCCCCGATGTGGGCGGCAAGCCGCGCGGTCTTGACCCCTGTGGCCACATCCTTCTCATCAGGAAGGGCCAGGTGTTCGGCCGGAGTTATGTAGCAGATGAGATCGGCGCCATACATTGAGGAGTGGGCGGCGCCGATTGCCGCGGTGATGTGATCCATCCCGGCGCCCACGTCGGTGGGAAGCGGGCCCAACATGTAGTACGGCGCATTGCCCGACATCTTTTTCTGCAGAATTATATTCGCCTCTATTTCGTCAAGCGGCACATGCCCCGGCCCCTCCACCATGGTCTGGCATCCGCGCTTCCTGCCTGTCTCAGCAAGCTCGCAGTTGAGGATCAGCTCCGCCATCTGGGCGCGGTCAAGGGAGTCGTGAATTGCCCCTGCCCTTATGCCGTTTCCAAGGCTTAGAACCGTATCGTATTTTTTGAGAATGTCGCATACCCGGTCAAACTGTTCATACAGCGGATTCTCTTTTCTGTTTTTCATCATCCACTGAATCATCAGCGTGCCGCCCTTGGAGCAGAGGCCGCCGTACCGGTATCCCTGCTTTTCCATCCTCTCAAGGGTAAACAGGTTGATACCGCAGTGTATCGCCATGAACCCTATGCCATCCTGGCACTGCCTTTCAATAAGCTCAAACAGATGCTCAGGGTCCATCCGGGCCGGATCCTTATATTTTTTGATAGTCTCGCAAAATACCTGGTACAGGGGAACATTTCCCACGGGCAGGGAGGATACCTC
>JALVQQ010000074.1:0-12935 GCA_027025395.1 Deltaproteobacteria bacterium
TGTTATCATTCCATTTGGTTCCGTGGAGGAACATGGAAGGCATCTGCCACTTGGCACTGACACAATACATGTATATGAGCTTGCAATGGAGACAGCCCGGCTCTGTAACGTGTTTGTCGCTCCGCCGGTCTGGTATGGCCTGTGCCGCAGCACCAGTCAGCATCCAGGCACGCTTGCCATTTCTGGTTCCACTGTGGAGACCATTGCCCTTGAGATAGTAACCTCTCTGTACAGTCACGGCCTTAGAAACTTTGTGCTTATTTCAGGCCATGCCGGCGGTACGCACATGTCCGCCATTGTCAATGCAGGGGAAAGGGCCCTCCATGCCCTGCCAGAGGCAAATGTGGCGGTGCTGTCCGTGCTTGATCTTTCAGCGGAACTAGGTGAAATTATCGAAACACCCGGAGATTCCCACGCCGGAGAAGTGGAAACATCACTCATGCAGTTCCTGCGTCCGGAGCATGTAAAGGGAACCAGTCCCGAGGAATATCCCCGTTTCCCGGGCAAAATACTGGCCAGGGACAAGCTTGCCGCATGGCCCGGCGGTGTATGGGGAAATCCGCGGAAGGCATCGGCCGGCAAGGGAAAGGCCATAATGGCGCGGGAGGCAGAGATGCTGTGCAACCTCATAAGGGAGCTGGAAGAATTTGAAGGTTGATAGCAGGTTGCCTTGCAGTGCCTTATTTAACTGAACATTGAGCAGATACCATTTTAAAGTGGTCCCTTGCCAGGGTGTTCGTAATAATATCAGATTCGTTACACCTAGATTGAGCGTTTCAAAACCTGGAAAATTATTTTTTTAATGAAATTCAAAGGAATCAGATCAATTACAGTTTTCCAGTTTTGCAACGCTCAGGGATTGCCGTATTTGCTGCATCTCCTTTGTTAGTGAAATTCCCATATAGCTGACTATTATGGGAATTCCTCTGTCGCAGCTATGCAACAAATCCGACAGTCGCTCAATCTAGGCTATATTAAATAACGCTGGCTCCGCCGCGCTGTGCGGGCGCAGTTTGCGGCAGCAGCCGGAAATGGGTTTTTTGAGGCTTTTCCATTTATATTACAAGGAGTTCATGATGAATCATAATATCAGCAGACTTTCGGTTTTGCTTGTAACAGTAATGTTCTGCCTTGTTTTGATGCCGGCCTGCCAGAGCAGCGCCGATTCCAAAAAGGCGCCGGATTTTACCCTGCTCGACCTGCACGACAATACGGTCACGCTGTCGGATTTCAAGGATAAGGTCGTGCTGATCAACTTCTTTGCCACCTACTGTCCGCCATGCCGCATGGAGCTTCCTGATTTTGTTGATCTCCAGAAGGAGTATGGACGGGAAGGATTCCAGGTTATAGGGATCTCGGTCGATGATAATCCAAAGGTGATTCTGCCCCCCTTTCTTTCAAGGCTGGGAATCAACTTTCCGGTTTTGCAGGCCACTGCAAAGGTCCTGTCTGACTATGGCAATGTTTACGCCCTGCCCAGGACATTTATTCTTGACAGAAAGCACCACTTGATAAGGGATTTTACAGGAATGGTTACCAGGGAGGAGATAGAGCCTCTTATAAAGAAAGCGCTTGGCCTGAAATAGAATTTGCCCTGCCTGGCCAGTTTTCTTGTCAGCGGGGTGCGGTGGCGGCAAGTTTTCAGCAAAGTGCCCCTGGATTTTCCTGTATCCGGCCTCGGCAGGTGCTGCGTTCAGGGTGGCTGCACCTTTTTCAGCGCCGGATAACCTGACCTCCAACGCCTTGTCGTGATACATGGTATCGGGTTTGAGGTTTTATCCCTGAATGCCACGGGGTGAAGGCGGCTGGAAATATTTTTTGCCTGTTTGCCTCGCCGGTTTTGTTGCGCTATATTTTCGGCCCGTTTTCCAGATCATTTTTTCACTGTTTTCAGGTCGGTTATTGTTATGTGACGGGTGTCTGGCCGGTTTCCCCTGAAGATTAAGGCACATGGAAGTGATTTTTCAGGAGTTGTTTCAGAAGCCTTTCCTGGCTTTGAAATCATTGTCACGTTCCCTGCTGACCGCATTACACTTTTGAATTCAGCTTTGAATACAGACGGAATTTTCATGCAGCCTCGGCTTTGACCGCCGGTGACTGTGATGAACAGTGCAAATCTTATATTCTGCAGGATAAGGAAACGCCTGAGTATTTTTAAAAACAGATGACTGAGCGCAAGAAACTCTATATAGCAACCTTCGGCTGCCAGATGAATGATTATGATTCATTGACAATGAGGCGTCTCCTGAGCGGTACGCATGTCACTGTTGCCGACCCTTCAGAGGCAGATCTTATCATCATAAACACCTGCTCTATAAGAGAAAAGGCAGAAAACAAGCTCTACAGTCTTGCAGGGCGCTACAGGGCATTAAAGAAAAAACGCCCTGATCTGAAAATAGCCATTACCGGCTGTGTTGCGCAGCAGGAGGGGCGGAGGCTTCTTGACAGGATGCCGTATGTTGACATCGTGCTCGGCCCCCAGGGTATTTACAGCCTGCCAGGTATTTTGTCCCGGGAGGCCGCTGGCGGACGTGTTTGCCTGAACAGGCTTGATCCGGATTTCTCAATTCCTGTGGTAAGGGCGGCTGAACCACCTGACAATCCGGTTCGGGCGTCTGTAACCATCATGCAGGGATGCGATAATTTCTGCACTTACTGTATTGTGCCTTATGTCAGGGGACGGGAGATAAGCCGTCCTGAAGAAGATATAATGACCGAGGTGCGGCAGGCAGTTGAGCATGGCGCCAGGGAGATTGTCCTCCTCGGACAGAATGTCAACTCGTATGGCAGAAGGGCAGGGGGCAGGCCGGTAAAAGGCAATCCGGGTTTTGCCTCGCTTCTTGAGAAGGTCAACAAGGTGCCCGGTGTGGAAAGGCTAAGGTTTACCACCAGCCATCCGCGCGATCTTGATGAGGCCGCAATATCCTGTTACGGCAGGCTTGAGAGCCTGTGCGAGCATATCCATCTACCTGTTCAGTCCGGCTCAACCGCGGTGCTCAAACGCATGAATAGGCACTATTCCAGGGAGGAGTACCTGGAAAAAATCGCAATGCTCCGCAAGGCCTGTCCGGATATAACGATTACCACGGATATTATCGTGGGATTCCCTGGTGAAACCGGGGAAGATTTTCTGCAGACCATGTCGCTCCTTGAAGAGGTGCGGTATGATCAGATATTTGTTTTCAAGTATTCACCAAGGCCGGGCACCCCTGCCTCCGGGTTCGATGAACAGGTAGCCGCTGATGTAAAGACATCCCGCATTGAGGCAGTGTTAAGGCTTCAGGAGAAGATAGGCCTTGAACAGTATGCGCGGATGGAGGGGCAGATCTGTGAAATACTGGTGGAGGATGTGGGCAAGGCCGGTGACGGCTTCATGCAGGGACGCACCAGGGGAAACCATGTAGTCCACTTCAGAGGCGGGCGGGAACTTCTGGGAAGCCTGGTTGATGTCAGGATTGTCAGGGCCTGCAAACACTCTTTAAGGGGTGAACTTGTCCAGTGAGCAGATTGCCCGTCGTCAGGTATTTCAACCGGTAACAAGGGGTTTGAATCATGTCGAATATAACCATGTATGTACAGGGAATCACTGTTGACCCGGATTCAAAATCTCCCATACTAATCCTTAAGGAAAAGGATGGTGAGCGGACATTGCCAGTGTGGATAGGGTTGCTTGAAGCAACGGCCATAGCGACCAGTATTGAAAAGCTGGAGTTTGCCCGTCCACTTACCCATGATCTTGCGGTCAATTTGCTAAAGGCTGCCGGAGTCGCAATGCCTCTCGTGGAGATAACGGATATACGAGACAAGACCTATTATGCGCGCATTGTTCTTGAAAGCGGCGGAAAACGGGTGGAGGTTGATGCGCGTCCCAGCGATGCTGTAGCCCTGGCGCTCAGGGCAGAATCGGAGATCAGGGTGGATGAAAAACTGCTGGATCACTCTTCCGGTGCTTCATCCCCCGCTACTGCCGGAGAAGAACCGCCTGAAAATCAGGACCAGATGCAAAAGTGGCAGAAGGTTCTTGAGGAACTGGACCCCGATTCAGTAAAGTACAAGATATAAATTCCCTGTTCATGCCGGCTGCTCCGGCCGGCCTGCGCCGGGTCATGCCCGCCGGGCCCGGCGTTCCTGTCAACTCTGTAATACCGAGGTGTAACCATGTTGATGTTTGATCTGCACTGCCACTGCCTGTTCAGCGACGGTGAGCTGATCCCCGCTGAACTGGTAAGGCGTCTTGAAGTTATGGAATATACGGCTGTAGCCATTACTGATCATGCCGATTCCTCCAATATGGATTTTATTGTTCCAAGGGTGGTAAAGGCGGCCGAGGCCATAAACAGGTACAGTTCCACAAAGCTTATACCCGGCATTGAGCTAACCCATGTCCACCCCGAACTTGTTGCCCCTCTTGTCAAAAAGTCAAGGGAACTCGGCGCCAGGATTGTGGTGTGCCACGGGGAAACCATCGTGGAGCCGGTTGCAGAGGGTACAAACAGGGCGGCGATAGAGGCTGAGGTAGACATACTTGCCCATCCAGGCCTTATTTCACCGGATGATGTGAGGCGTGCGGCGGAAAAGGGGGTTCATCTTGAACTTTCCGGAAGGAAGGGACACAGTCTTGCAAACGGGCATGTAGCGTCGCTGGCGCAGCGGTACGGAGCGCCTCTTGTAATAAACTCGGACGGGCATGCGCCCGGAGATTTCATGAGCGCTGAATTTGCCAGGATGGTAGGCCGCGGAGCCGGAATAAGCGCGGTGGATGTTGAGCGCATATATGAGAATGTGCACAGATGGTTAAAGTCCATTTCGGCCCTGTCCGATGAGTGAGTAAGGGAGCTGCTTCATGGCATAATGCATTCCGAATGCCGCAAGGAGGCAGGGCCACGAAAAACAGGGGGCAGTCTGTGTTAGAGGCAAAAGTCATCAATCCCTTTCTTGAAGCCGCGGCAAATGTTCTTAAAACAATGGCCATGATAGAGGCATCGCCTGGCAAGCCCTTTATAAAAAAGGATGGAACCGCACTTGGGGAGGTAACGGGCATTATCGGCATTACAGGAGATCATACAGGCTCTCTTTCCATATCATTTACCCGCCAGTGCATTGCCTCGGTTGTGGGTAATCTTTTCGGTTCAACAGTTGAAGATATAAATGAAGAGGTTTGTGATGCCGTGGGCGAGCTTACAAACATGATATCTGGTGATGCGAGAAGACGTCTTGAGGCAGAGAATGTGATGCTTCAGGGGGGCACGCCTACCGTGGTTTCAGGCAAGGGGCACTCCATTACGCATATCCACGACGGACCTTATCTCGCAGTGCCGTTTGAGACGGCAAACGGGGGATTTACCGTTGAAATCGCCTTTAACAAAAAATAGATTCTTCCTCTATTTTTCCTGGAATCCAGGGCGGTGAAACTGATTGCACTTTCTATGAATAAAGGGTTGACAAAAAGGGGGTTGTTCATCATAATGCCCCGCATCCGGAAATGCCGAGATAGCTCAGTCGGTAGAGCAGTGGACTGAAAATCCTCGTGTCGGTGGTTCGATTCCGCCTCTCGGCACCAGTTGGAAATAATGCCCGTAATCTTCATTGGTTACGGGCTTTTTTTGTGCCTGGCTGCAAGACGCCGCTAATCCCGGCGGCAGGCGTCTGAAGTACGGCTTAACATGTCCGCGCATCATCGGGCCTCGCATCTTGCAGCATCCCGCAGGCAGATGCGGGGGAGGTATGACGGCAGGCAGAGAAGCTTTTCAGCCAGGCAAATTGGCATGGGGGCGGGACGTCTATTTAAGAGGAGGCTGACCGTAATGATCATCTCCTCGTGAGTCATTGATTACAATTGCAGGGAAGTTTTGAACTTCCATGCGGAAAAGGGCCTCGGGGCCCAGCTCGGGAAAGGCCTCGACTCTGCATTTGGTAATTCTGTCAGAGAGGTAGGCCCCGGCTCCTCCTATGGTCGCAAGATATACCGCGCCGTGGTTGCGGAGCGCCTTGCGCACACTTTCAGACCTTTTGCCCTTCCCCATCACCCCCGTAACACCCTGTTGCAGTATCCGCGGTGTATAGGCATCCATCCTGTAGCTTGTGGTAGGCCCGGCGGCGCCGACTGCCCTGCCTTCAGGCGCGGGTGATGGCCCGACATAGTATATGAGCTGTCCCTGGAGGTCCACGGGAAGCGGCTTGCCTGCGTCAAGCAGTTCAACAAGTTTCCTGTGGGTCTGGTCCCGCCCGGTAAGAAGCGGCCCTGAAAGAAGCACCCATTGGCCGGCTCTTAACTTTTTTGCCGTCTCCCCGGACATTGGAAGGGTGATTTTTTCGGGCTTGACCGGCATGTCGGCTGGCCTGATTCCTGAAAAATCCGCATCCTTGCAGATTGCGGCATTTTCCTGGAAGTGCCACTTGCCCTGGCGCCAGACCGCTACTGCATAACGCGCGGCATGGCACTGGACGTTTATGGCCACGGGCAGGCTTGCAATGTGGCACGGATACGCCTCGGCGTGGACAGCCAGCGTGGTTGTGCGGCCTCCGAGCCCCATTGGCCCTAACCCTGTCATGGCCAGCCTTTTTTCTATTTCCTGTTCAATGGCGCTGATATCTTCCCGTTGGTGCCTGGCGCCCACTGGCCGCAGCAGCGCCTTTTTGGAAATCAGCGCGGCCTGTTCCATGGTGCCGCCAATACCAACACCTATGATCCCAGGCGGACAGGGATTGGGGCCCGCGGCCCTGACCTGTTCCACCACCGCATTGATTATACCCTCGGTGCCCGCAGAGGGAGGAAGCATGCGAATGGCGGACATGTTTTCACTGCCGCATCCCTTGGGAAGAACAGATATTTTCAGTTCTTCACCTTCAACCAGGCTGACGTGACAAATGGCCGGGGTGTTGGTACCGCTGTTTTGCCGGGTGAGAGGATCGCATACCGAGGCGCGGAGGAGGCCTTCGGATGTGCCCTTCGCAATCCCCCTGTTGATTGCGTCTTCAATGTTGAAATCGAGACATAACCTTGCGCCTGCTTCCAGGAATACCACATCTATGCCCGTATCCTGGCAGACCGGCAGACCGGCTGCTCCTGCCGCGCGCGCATTTTCCAGAAGTATGTCAAGGACAAATTCCGCTGTCCTGGAGGTCTCTCTGCTCCTGGCCTCTGATATGGCTTTGACGAGGTCCGGAGGCAGGTAGCGGTTGGCGTCCCTTACAAGCCTGCTGATTGCATCTGAAATGTTATCGGCGGTCAAATGATGCATCGTTTGTCCCGGTTATACCCTGTAGTAATTTCTGTACCACTCTACAAATTTCGGGATTCCCTCCTCCAGTGTGGTGGATGGATGAAATCCGGTATCGCGCACAAGATCCCCTATGTCCGCATAGGTTGCCGGTACATCTCCAGGCTGCATGGGCAGCAGGTTCTTTTGTGCCTTTTTCCCAAGGCACTCTTCGAGCACCTCTATATAGCGTATAAGCTCCACTGGCCTGTTGTTTCCTATGTTGTATATCTTCCAGGGGGCATGGCTCGAGGAAGGGTCAGGCGCATCACCGCTCCAGGCAGGGTCGGGTCTTGCAGGCATGTCAAGCACTCTGACCACTCCCTCGATAATGTCATCAATATAAGTGAAGTCCCGCTTCATCCGGCCATAATTGAATACGTCAATGGGACGGTCTTCAAGGATGGCCTTTGTAAAGAGGAAAAGTGCCATGTCCGGCCTTCCCCATGGGCCATAAACCGTGAAAAAGCGCAGGCCCGTGCAGGGAAGGGCAAAGAGATGGCTGTATGAATGGGCCATGAGTTCGTTTGCCTTCTTGCTTGCGGCATAGAGGGACACAGGATGATCAACATTGTCATGCACACTGAACGGCATCCTGGTATTTGATCCATATACAGAGCTGGACGATGCAAAGACCAGGTGCTTGACCTGGGCGCGGCGGCAGCCCTCGAGTATGTTGACAAAACCCACAAGGTTGGTATCCGTGTATGAATGCGGATTTATGAGGGAGTAGCGCACGCCTGCCTGGGCTGCAAGGTTCACAACACCGTCAAATTTTTCTTTTTCAAAGAGCTGTTTCATGGCGTCCCTGTCCGCCATGTCCGCGCGCACCATCCTGAAGCCGTCATGTTTTTCAAGAAGGGCCGCCCTGGCCTCCTTGAGGGCAGGGTCGTAGTAGTCGTTGAATATATCAAGGCCTGTTACCTGCCGGCCTTCGGAAAGCAGCCGTTCCGACAGGTGGTAGCCGATGAATCCGGCCGCACCTGTCACCAGTATCTTGTTTATCTCTGTCATGGTCTGTCCTGGTTCGGGTTTTGGGCGTGCGCCTGTTATTCAACCGTAACGCTCTTTGCCAGGTTGCGAGGCTGGTCAACGTCACATCCACGGGCGAACGAGATTTCGTATGCAAGGAGCTGAAGCGGTATGGTAAACAGGAAGGGCTTGGCAGCCGGTTCAGCAATGGCGGGGACGGTGATGACGTGCTGTGCAATCCGTGCGATATCTTCATCACCCTCTTCCGCAATGGCTATTATTATCCCCCTCCTGGAGCGCACCTCCTCTACGTTGCTCACCATCTTTTCATATACATGATCCCTTGGAATCAGGGCTACTACCGGCATGTTCCTGTCAATCAGGGCTATGGGGCCGTGCTTCATCTCTCCGGCTGCATAACCCTCGGCATGAATGTAGGATATCTCCTTGAGCTTCAGGGCTCCTTCAAGGGCTATTGGAAAGTGAAGGTGCCTGCCCAGGTAGAGAAAGTCGCTGTGCTGGTAGAACTCATCCGCTAGTCCGGTGCATGCATCATGCAAGGCCTTGAGGTTTTTTTCTATCATGCCCGGCACCTTGGCGAGGGCGCGGAGCTTTGAAGCGCGTTCATCAGCAGACATGGTCTCGCGTGTCTGTGCAAGGAACAGCGCAAGTATGTATAACGCGGTCAGCTGGCTGGTGAACGCCTTGGTGGAGGCCACTCCTATCTCAGGCCCGGCATGGGTGTAGATGGTCCCTCTGGATTCACGTGTGATGGTGCTGCCCACAACATTGCAAATTGAGATAACAGGTGAATTCCTTTCTTTTGCTATGCGAAGCCCGGCCAGGGTATCCGCGGTTTCGCCTGACTGGGAGATCGGGACGGTCAGGACCCTTTCATCCACCAGAAGACGCCTGTAACGGAATTCAGACGCAAGCTCCACTTCAACCGGGATGCCGGCCCACTCTTCAATCCAGTATTTTGCAACCAGGCCGGCATGCCATGATGTGCCGCATGCAAGCAGTACGATGCGGCTCAGGCCGTTGATTGCTTCAGGTTGAAGTTGTATTTCAGGTATCTCCACGCGACCGGTTTCGGGGATGATCCTGCCCCTGAAGGTGTTAAGTATGGCCTGGGGCTGTTCGTATATTTCCTTGAGCATGAAGTGGCGGAAGCCTGCCTTTTCGGCGGCGGTGGCATCCCAGGAAATCGTTGTTACTTCCCTTTGAACCGGCTCGCCCGTGTCTATTCTTTTTATCTCAATGGCGTCTGCCGTGATTACCGCCAGGTCTCCATCCTCAAGAAAGATTATGTCGCGGGTGTAGGGCAGCAGGGCCGGAATGTCAGAGGCCATGAAGTTTTCTCCCTTTCCCAGTCCCAGCACAAGAGGGCTCTCCTTGCGGGCAGCAACCAGTGTGTCCGGGGCTCCCTGCCACAGCACGCCCATTGCATAGGCGCCTTCCACGTCGGCCAGCGCCTTCCTGACGGCATCCGAAAGGTCGTCTTCGAGATATTTTTCCACAAGATGGGCCAGGACTTCCGTATCTGTTTCCGACCTGAAGGTGTGCCCCTCTTCGGTTAGCTGGTTTCTCAAGCTGAAGTAGTTTTCAATAATACCGTTATGAACCACCACCAGGGAGCCGGTGCAGTCCGTGTGCGGATGGGCGTTTTCTTCCGTGGGTGCTCCGTGCGTTGCCCATCTTGTATGGCCGATGCCTATGGGGGCATCACTTATCCTGCCACCTTCAAGGATGTCTCTCAGTGCTGCCAGCTTGCCCTGGCATCTCTTGCGCCTGATGCTGCTGTTTTCTATCCAGGCAATGCCTGCCGAGTCATAGCCGCGGTATTCAAGCCTCGCCAATCCGTCCAGCAGGACCGGAAGGGCCGTTTTCTTGCCGGCATAACCAACTATTCCACACATGATTTCTATCCTTTTTCAAGGGTTGAAAGATATTCCTCCCACTCCATGGGGAGCAGATTCTTCTTGCTGTTGTTGCACTCCTTGCAGGCCGGAACAAGGTTGCCCCTGGAGCTTTTGCCGCCCCTTGATAGAGGAACAAGGTGATCCATGGTAAGCTTGGCGGGGCCGGTCCTTTTGCCGCAGTAGTAGCACCTTCCCGAAGCGCATTTTTTTCTCCACCATGACGTCTTTCTCAGGGCGCGCGCCTTCTGTTTTTCCCTGCTTAATTCCTGGTCGTCAACAAGGCAGTAATTAAAAAAGGAATTTTTATTCATTGTCCTCGTGTCTGAATCTGTACCCCACGCCGGAATGGGTGATTATGTAGGTTGGTTTTGCAGGGTTTGGTTCGATCTTCTGTCTCAGGCGCCTGATATGCACGTCCAGGGCACGGCTCCAGGGATAGACTTCGTTATTTTTCCAAAGGCGGCTGCACAGATACTTGCGTTTAACCACCTTGTTTCTGTTTTCTGCAAGCGCAAGCAGGAGATCAAATTCCTTTCGTGTAAGATTTACAGGCGTTCCGTCAATGGTGACCACCCCCTGTTCCTGGAAGATGGTGATGGCCCCTGCCCTGATGATTTTTTCCTTGCCGTCCCGGTTTTGGGTGCCGCGCCTTATGCAGGCCTTTATCCTTGCGGCAAGTTCGAGAAATTCAAACGGCTTGGTCATGTAATCATCAGCACCAAGGTCAAGCCCCCTGATCTTGTCAGCCAGTGATTCCCGTGCGCTCAGTATTATGACCGGCACATCGGATTTTTTCCTGAGGTGCTGACATATTATAAGGCCGTCTATGTCAGGAAGGCTTAGGTCCAGTATTACCAGGTCAGGTGAAAAGGCATCAAATTCTTCAAGTGCCTCCTTGCCGGTGGCAACCCCCCTTGGCTTGTAGCCGTCCAGGGCGAGCTGGTCAATCAGCACTTTCTGGATGTCCTGGTCATCTTCCACCACCAGTATCCTTTTGGGTTCCCGCGATTCATCCCTGTTCATACCCGCATCCTCCTGCTCAATATGCCTGATATGCTGGAGATGGTTCATGAAGCGCCCGTCTCATGTTTTTCATGCCGCTGGTATCCATCGCTTGCGTGCAGTGCCGGAACTGTGAACCAGAAGCATGTCCCTTTCTCCTTTCGGGCAACAACACCGGTTTTGCCTCCATGCATTTCAATAATTCCCCTGACTATGGCAAGGCCCAGTCCAAGGCCTTTCTGGCTGCTTTCTGCCCCCCTGTGATAAAATTTTTCAAAAACCACATCCAGGCGCTCTTCCGGTATTCCCTGGCCTGTATCACTGACTGTTACCAGCCAGAACTGACTGTTTTCGGCTTTGATCTGTTCTTCTGACAGGCTGGCGGGATTTGTGAAAAAAGATGAACAGCCGTTTCCGTGCAGCTTGATCAAATCTTCTGTTTTCGCTGGCGGTATCATTATCCCGCGGACATTTACGTCAATCCTGCTGCCCGCGGGTGAAAATTTTATGGCGTTTGACAGCAGGTTGGTCATGACCTGTTGAAGCCGGGCGCTGTCAAAAAAGGCCATGCTGGGTGTTGATGGAACCCCGTATCGGATTTCAATCTTTTTCTCCCATGCCAAAGGCATGGCCGCGAGAATCGCATCCTCGACAAGTTCATTCAGGTCTGCCTTTTGCGTCTGAAGATCAAACATCCCGCTTTCGAGTCTGGCTGTGTCCAGGATGGCCTGTACCATTGCGGCAAGTTTTGAGCAGTTCCTCTTGAGGATGTCAATGTAGGTCTTCTGTTCAAGCTCTATGTTGCGCTGGAGCAGGTCAAGCGCTCCCTGCATGGCTGTAATAGGGGTCTTCAGGTCATGAGTTATGTTGGTAAAGAAGTCGGATTTGTATTTTTCGATATTTTTGAGTTCGTTATAAGCGCTTTCCATGCGGCTGACTGCCTTCTTTATCTCCTGCTGCATGGTGGTCTGCTGCCGCTCAAGGGCCATCACCATGTTATTGAAGGTCTGGCCGACACTTTGCCATTCCCTTGCCTGATCCATGTTGACCCTGACGCTTAAATCGCCCTTTTCCACCCGTAACGCCGCGCGCTCTAGCTGTTTGAGAGGGGTTAAAACGTACCGGTTGAGCATTCCCCAGAGGAGAAGCGTGATCAAACCGAAGGCCGCTGCCAGGTAAAAAGCGGTAAAAATATGTTTTTTAAGAAGCGCTGAAAAGAAGGGATCAGCATTGATTGTGACTGTAATGCAGCCAAGTACGCCGCTTTTGGGGGCTCCGGCATGGCACGACGTACAGCCGGCATCAAATACCAGCGGGCCCGCATACCTGAAATGGCGATGCTCGCCCACCGTGGTCACCTCCCATGCCTCCCTGATTTTTCCATTCTTCATTTCCATGATAGCCTTTTTTTCAAAGCTGTCCGGGGCATGCTCTGGATCCGCAGTTTGGGCAAATGCCATTTTGAGTGAGAAAGGCACACCGCTGTTGGCGCCGAGGTCGGCAATGGCCTCTGTAAAGCCAGAAGGTGTCTTTCTTTCAAAAAAATCTTCAGACTTTACATATATTCCCTTCCAGTGAGAAATCAACTGCCTTGCAAGCACCACATAATGATAAATTCCCCTTCCTTCAAGTTTCATCTGTTCAATAACAGACTGTTTTTCCTGCCAGTTCTGCCACAAGATAAAGACAGAGGCGAAGAGGATATTTAGCAGAGTAAGAAACAGCAGAAGTTTTTTGCCAAAACTGCCGGGCATAAGACAGGAACCCGCCGGCCTTGTCA
>JALVQQ010000074.1:12945-17964 GCA_027025395.1 Deltaproteobacteria bacterium
GGTCTGACAGCACCATCTGAGGTCATAACCCTCTTCAATAATGTGGTTGCAGACTTCCTCCACGAGGGATGCGTTGACCGTGAACTCCAAGTCCATGAAATAAATGTTTCGCACCCCGTGTTTTTCCCCCTTGGGCACAAGACAGTAATCACCGGCTGATACCTGAAACCACTCTCCGTTGCCATGGATCTCAGCATTCCCCTCAAGCACATATATGGAGTCGGCATTTTCATCATGGGTGTGGAGTGGTATTTCCGCCCCTGGCTCAAGTTCCAGGATGGAAACTCCAACAGGCGAGTTTTGCGCGCTGCCTGCCAGTTTTGCGATTTTTACCTTTTCGAAAAGCGGATGGTCTTCAAAAATCACTGCATCATGCTTGATTACATGCGCCATCTGGTTCCTCTCCCTATGCCTGTTGATTGTTATCCGGGCTGTTGCGTAATCCGGCAATCTGATTGTTGCGGAGAATTATAGCATCAGCAGTAACATGAATGAAACAATTTTTTGCCATTCCGGAACAAAATTCCGTTTTGCGCCCCTGAATCATGTCCTGCCTGGAGTATCGGCCTGAAGCCTTATGATTAAAGTGGAAAAAAGTATGCTTACGGTGTATTTTACCCCTGATTTTCAGCCTGTTGAATCTGTTTTGGGCAAACCATCCAGGCCTCCATCGCGGGGTCACCCTTGACCGTATTTTAACCATTTACTGTCCAATGGCATCTTGCATGAGATTTTTATACGTTGCAGGTGGACTTTTGGCGGCAGCCGGGCTTGGCGGGCTTGCCTGGCACTTCCTGATTCATTCCGATAACGGCACGCCTCCTGAACTGCCGCCGGGAATGGAGGTGTCCATGCATAATGTGCGGTATGTCAGGACAGACAACGGCAGGGTCGTATGGCGCCTTTCTGCTGAAACTGCTGAAAAAAGTATTGCCGACGGTACTACCACAGCCCTGGATGTCAGCGCGGTGCTATATCTTTCGGACAGGGAAAAGATTACAATTACCGCAAGGCGTGGCGTCATGACCAGTGATCAGCAAACCGTTATGCTGTTGGGCAATGTTTGCGCCGCAAGAGGCGACTGGTGGAAGCTGGCGGCCAATGAGATCACTTACAGCCAGAAAACCGGCCTGCTCAAGTCTGACTCCACTGTCAGGTTCAGTGCAAGGGGCATTACCGTGAGCGGAACAGGCATGATTCTCGATATCAGGAGACACAATGTAAGGCTGATGCATGAGGTGGAGGCCGAGATTGACGAAGACGCCTAAACTTGCAGCTGACAAGGTTGTCAAAACCTATAATGGGCGGGCAGTTGTCAGCGGTGTTTCACTGGAGGTTGCCGCTGGCCAGATAGTGGGGCTTTTGGGGCCTAACGGTGCGGGGAAAACCACGCTTTTTTACATGCTTGCCGGTTTTATGCGTCCGGAAAAGGGCAGGGTGCTTCTGTCCGGTACAGACATTACCAGCCAGCCTCTGGCGGCAAGGGCCAGGCTTGGCATTGCATATCTTCCTCAGGAAAGATCGGTTTTCCGCGGAATATCTGTTGCGGATAATATACGGGCTGTTCTTGAAATGAGAGGATGGAGACGCGAAGAAATTGAAAGGCGGACTTCTGATATCCTTGCGGAGTTTGGACTTGAAGAGCTTGCCCACGGCATGGGAGGCGAGCTGTCTGGCGGCGAGGCCAGAAAGCTTGAGATAGCCCGCGCCCTGGCTACCGATCCCTCTTTTATCCTAATGGATGAACCCTTCGCCGGTGTTGACCCTATCGCAGTGAACTCCCTGCGGGAAATTATTGACAGACTCAGTTCAGGCGGCATCGGGGTCCTGATATCCGATCATAATGTCAGAGAGACGCTTGGAGTATGTCACAAGGCGTTTGTGATGAATCTTGGTGAGATACTCGTCTCGGGCGAACCTGATTCAATAGCGGCAAGCCCCCGGGCCCGCGCCCTGTATCTCGGAGAAGGGTTTAATCTCTGAATGACGGCATTGATTGGCAGGGATTTGGAAGTGTCACAGTCAGAGGCCCTGGCGCGGCTTGCCCGATTGCAACCTGGAGGCCTTGTCGGCGGTCTTTGTTTTGCATCTGCGGCACGGGACAGGCGGATGGGAGAGAAATCGCCTGGCTTTTTAATGGAGGTTGCCGGCAGCGGCGGCCTTTTCAAATGCCTCTGCGATGGCCTCTATCTGCCGCGCCGTATGGGCAGCGCTCAAGCTGCACCTTAAAAAGGCGCTTCCATCAGGTGTGGCCGGTGGCAGCACCATGTTTACATAGACCCCGTTTTCCAGGAGTCTCGTCCAGGTGGAAAGCGCTTCATCAGGGTCCTGGTACCGGACAGGGATTATAGGTGTTATTTCCGGCCCGAGGGAGAGTCCAAGGGCCGAGAGCCTCTCGTGCAGTGAATATGTGTTGTCCCAGAGCCGTTTTCGAAGGTCGGGACGGTGAATGATTATGTCAAGGGCCTTCCGTGCCGCGGCTATGTTTGCAGGGGATGGCGAGGCGGTAAACACATATGGCCTGCTGGCATATCGTAACGTTTCTATTTCCGGATGATTACTCGAGCAGAAGCCGCCAACCGAACCAAGGCTTTTGCTGAATGTCCCTGTAATGAAATCCACCTGCTCGTTTACGCCGCTTTCTTCCACCAGTCCCCTGCCATTGTCGCCAAGCACTCCCAGGGAGTGCGCCTCGTCTATAAGCAGGTATGCGCCATATTTTTGCTTGATTTCAGCTATTTCTTCGAGTTTGGCCCTGTCTCCAAGCATGCTGTAGAGACCTTCCACGGCGATAAGAATGTTTGTGCCCCTTTCTGAAAGGCGCTTCAGGCGTTTTTCAAGGTCCTTCACGTCGTTATGCCTGAAGCGGAATATGTCGGCGCCGCCCATACGGCATCCGTCATAGATGCTGGCGTGGCAGTCTGAATCCAGCAGCACTATTTCCCCCGGGCCCGCCAGGGATGAGAGCACGGCAAGGTTGGCACCGTAACCTGTGGTAAAAACAATGGTGTGGGAACGGTTCCAGAAACTCGAAAGTTCCTTTTCAAGCTTTACATGGCCTGAAAAGGTGCCATTTGCCATCCTGGAACCCGTGGTGCCCGTACCTTCATTCCTCAGGGCCTGGCACGCGGCCTCAATACATGAGTCGTCCATGGAGAGCCCGAGGTAATTGTTGGTTCCGGCAAGTATTACACGCTTGCCATTTATCACTGCCTCGGTGCTGGAAATTATTTCTTCAAGGACAACATTGAAGAAGGCGCCGAACTCTTTCTTGAGCTTTTTGCCGGACTCCTCAAGCCGCTGGAATTTTTTGAATATGCTCATGAAATTCAGGGATTCAGATGAGTTCTTTAATCTGTCTTACAAGATCTTCAACGGTTCTGACTTCAGACAGTACATTGATGGGGATGGTAATATCAAATTCGTCTTCAAGTTTTGCAAGAATTTCCATTGACTTCAGCGAGTCAATGGAAAGATCGCCCCCCAGGTCTGTATTCAGGCCTATTTCTGTCTCAGGCGGCACCATTTCCTCAAGAATTTTTACAATACTATGAAAGACCTTATCGTCAGGCAAATTCTGGTCTGCATTCATCAGATATACCCTTCTCCTCTTTCCCAGTCCCGTTACGGCAGATGGCGGCCCGTCTTACCCGGAACAGAGAAGCTGGCGCAGCCCGGCCTTGAGCAGGATTGCAGGCCTCCAGCCTGTATCTTCGGAAATGTGGCGGTTATCCGCACTCCAGTCCGGATGCAGCAGTTCCCTGGCCTTCCCGGGTGTAAGCATAGGCTTTCCACCGGTAATCAGAGAAATCCATATATTAACCAATCCGGTAATCTTTACAATAGATGCTGGTATTTTTATTGGCATGACCCCATGTCCGGTGATGGCGGAAACTGTCCGCGCCACTTCTGTCCATGTGTAACCTCCATCCTTGCCGTCGTGAAGCTCATATATTTTGTTGTATGGTTTGCTTTGGTTGCACAGAGTTGCTACGGCCCCGGAAATGTCCTGCACGTGTATCAGGGAGACACGGTTCGAACTGCTGCCCGGAACCGGACATATACCCCGGCTCATGATCCGGAAAAGGGGAAGCAGCTCCCTGTCGCCCGGACCATATACCGCAGGAGGACGTATGATTGTCCATGACCCTTCCGCAAGTCTTTTCGTTACGGCCTCTTCACTTTGCCGTTTGCTGGCAGCATAAAATGACAGGCCCGGCTCCCTTGCCGCAAGTGATGAGATGAGAATAAAATGGAAGCGTTCCTTCAGGTCAAGACAGGAATCAAGCAGGGCATTTGTGCCAAGGACGTTTGTCCTGGTAAAATCTTCTTCCGTAGCCCCGCGCACGGTGCCGGCACAGTGAATGACAACCGGGGACTCCTGAACCAGCCTTGCAAGGCTCTTCCTGTCTTCAAGGCTGCCGGTTATCCAGCGCAGGCTTCGGCCTGTTTCCCGAACGGGACCGCCCGGCCGCCTGAGCGCCCTGACTTTCCAGCCTTCAGCCAGAAGCCGTTTCCTTATGGCGGATCCGATAAAGCCGGTTGCACCGGTAAGAGCTGCTGTTTTGACAGTCGGTGGCATTCAGATGCAGGGCAGGGGTTGGGGGTGATGGCCGTGCTCCAGTCAGTAGCGGATTCCAGGCAAATTGTTCAGGCCGCCATCCGGGCGCCTTCCTTTAGTTGCAGATAGACTTTCCTGGTGCCGCTTCGTGACAGTTTGCCTGAGCTTGTCCTTACCAGTGTATTCCTGGGCACAAGTTCAATTGAGACATCAATGCCAAGTTCCTGGCTGATATTTTTATGTATTGTTTCTATGAGTTGAGTCCTTTTGTCAGGATCGGTAATTCTTGTCTGGATGAGCAGGACCGCAGTCTCTTCACCGTCGGCGTCCTGAAGGGAAAAGGCGCATGCATCCCCTGTCCTGACATCCCTGGTGCTTTCGGCTATAACTTCAATATCCTGCGGCCAGATATTGCGGCCGTTGATTATTATGAGGTCTTTTGACCTTCCTATAATAAC
>JALVQQ010000075.1 GCA_027025395.1 Deltaproteobacteria bacterium
CTTTTTATCTGGTTCGGCACCGCAAGGCTGACATTTCTTGCATTATATCCGCACCACCTGCTGCTTGGAGGCTGGCTGGTGCTCACTGTCTTTTTCCTGACCCTGTACGCCACTGCCCGTCACCGCCTGCTTAACAGGAAAATATTCATATCGAGAAAGGTGGTATTTCATGCTGCTGCACCGCTTCTCTTCGGGATGTACCTCCTGGCAGTAGGCCTTGTTTCCATGGCCATGAGGTTTTTCGAGTGGGAGTTCTCCTTTGTGATCACAGGGCTTGCAGCTTCAGCAGGCGCAATAGCCACCGCCTTTCTCGTGCTTTCAGATGAAAAAAGAAGACGGGTCCAGAACTTCATTGCCACTCACTTTTACGTGAACAAATACGAATACAGGGACGAATGGCTGGCCTTTTCCCGGGCTGTACAGGGGCTTATGAGCCAGGAGGAGATTGCGGACGCCCTGCGAATAGTGCTTGAAGACAGCCTCTATGTTGACAGACTTTTTATATGGCTTTCTGTAAAAGACGACTTGAAATTCCGCCAGGTGGTTCCGGGTAAAAGGACAGGGGGCAAGGGGAGGCAGAGGCAGGATGAAAAGTTGCTTGAGATCAGCCCGGAGGTGGAGGATTCCCTGAAGCAGAGGGGACGCCTTTATCTGCCTGAGGTAAAAGATGCCCTTCCGGAACAACTGGTGGATTTTATGAAGAAGAGAGGCCTTGTTCTGCTTTATCCGCTTTTGAGCGGCGGACAGGCACTTGGCATTCTGGGAATCGGGCCCGAGCTTACAGGAGAGAGATTCGGCCAGGATGACTTTGACCTCCTTGATGCCCTCTGCACCCAGGCAGCTTCCGCGATTCTTGCTGCAAGGATGGCCAGGAGACTTGCTGAAAACAGGCAGATTCTCGCCTGGCGCAGGCTTTCCACCTTTGTACTCCATGATATCAAGAATGCATCGGCCATGCTCAAGCTTGTTATGGAAAATGCGGGCGAACATATGGATGACCCGGAATTTCAGCAGGACATGCTCGAGGCAGTTGAAGACGCACTTAAACGCATGGACAAGGTCAGAATCCGCCTCAGGGGCATGAAGGATGAACCCAGGCCACGGATGCAGGAACTGGAACTACGGGGAACCATAAAGGCTGTGGCTTCCACCTTAATGAAACGTTTTCCTGGACTTGAGACAGAGATTTCCGCACAGGAAAGGGCCATAACGGTAAATACAGACCGGGAAATGCTTTCTTCCATTCTGGAAAATCTGTTCTTGAACAGCCTGGAGGCAGCCGGTGGGAAGGCGGCGAGAGTTCAGATTCGTATAAGCAGGGAAACAGAAAACTCCACAGGGTTCGTAAACATTGTCATTACTGACAATGGCCCTGGCATACCGGAAGAACTTCTGCCTGACGGCCTGTTTGAGCCATTTGCCACAATGAAAAAAGGCGGAACCGGGATAGGGCTCTGGCAGGTCAAAAGGCTTGTTGCTGGCCTGGAGGGAGAGATCAGCGCCGGGAATGCAGCAGGGGGAGGAGCCAGGTTTGTCATCAGGTTGCCTGCGTGAAAAGCAAGTTTAACACAGGAGACGTTTGCAGGGGCTGATTTTTCGCTCGTCCGGTATCAAGGACTAACCTGGGACTAGCCTGGGACCAGCCTGGCGAAATATTCCGAATCCACTCCCTACCAGACCCTGAACCTTCCGGTATCCACATGCACAAAGTCTGACTTGCGATAGTAACCCACACCTCCCCGCCTGAGCGCAAGGGCGCAGTTTCTGACTGTCATTGTATTGACTCCCTTCAGTCTTATATCAATGGCCTTGCCCTTGAGATGAAGGCTCTTTCTTGCAACTCCCCGGCTCATTTTACGCAGCATGGCGTTTGTGGCTGGCGAGCGATACCCTGATATCACCTCAAATATGCTGCCGCCTGTCTCTGTCCTGATGTGATAAAGTATATCCAGCAGGCCGGGGTCTATGTCATGCACATCACCGGTTCGGAAATCCCTGAGGAAATAATTGACTTTTTCCATTTCA
>JALVQQ010000076.1:0-3450 GCA_027025395.1 Deltaproteobacteria bacterium
GCCCTAATTTGTGATAAAATTTGGCTGTACTTGGTTCACGCTGTTTTGTTTGTGAGCTTAAGCTCAAAAATGCTGAATTGAAGACCCTTTTTAAGAGGTCTCCTAATGCGAATGCCAGCCAGGTCATAATAAAATCAGGCGGCAGGTAAGTTCGGGCCTAATGATTCCAGAAAATGGAGCAGAAAAATACCGAAGCAGCAAAACCGGCCACATCAGCAGCCAGGGCCGCGGTCAACGCATAACGGGTTTTTGTTATACCCACGGAACCAAAGTACACGGCGAGCACATAAAATGTTGTTTCCGTGGAACCCTGTATGGTCGCGGCAAGAAAGGCTGCATAGCTGTCGGGCGCATTGACGGTTATTTCACTCATCAGGCCAAAAGCCCCTGAACCTGAAAGCGGCCTGAGAAGAGCCATTGGTATAACTTCAGATGGAATGTGAAAGAGCGAGGTGGCTGGCTCCACAAGGGCGGCGAACGAGCGGAAAGCGCCAGATTCCCTGAAAAGGGCGGCTGCAACTAGTATCATCACAAGAAAAGGTATGAGGCGCACAGCAACCTTGAAGCCTTCCTTTGCACCCTTTACTCCGGCTTCATAAACAGGCACATTCCGGGCATAGCCAAATCCAGTCAGCAGGAGTATCAGGACAGGCACGATCCACGAGGCCAGTTGCGAAAATTCCATCTTGCCTGAATAAAAATTCCACAGACAGGCTCCCAACATACCGAATGCCACGACCGTTACGATTAATAATGATCTGTTGTTGAGCCCTGGTACACGTCCTTGCCTGCTGGAGTCGACATCCTCACCCTTTTGAAGGTTCAGCAGGGCGGAACCGGCCGAATTTTCATTATGTTCCTGGCAGGGCAGGGGGCTTTTGACTCTTTCCGCCTTCCTTAGAATCCTGGCAGACATTATGGCAACCACTGTTGATACCCCGGTCGCCAGTATTGAGGGAAGTATGATTGAGGCGGGTTCCGACGCCCCTGCCGAAGCCCTTATTGCAATTGTTCCCAGCGGCAGTATGGTCACATTTGATGTATTGATGGCAAGGAACAGACACATGGCATCCGTTGCTGTGCCAGGACACGGATTAAGTCTGTTCAGGGCCGACATGGCCTTGATGCCAAGCGGGGTAGCCGCATTTCCAAGACCCATAGCATTAGCGGCCATATTCATGACCATTGCCGACATTGCAGGATGATCAGGCGGTATATCGGGAAACAGCCTGGCCATAACCGGCCTGATAAGCCTGGCCAACATGGTCATCATCCCGGCTTCCTCCGCAATTCTGACAAGTCCAAGCCACAAGGCCATGGCGCCGGCAAGGCCTATGGCAAGATTTACACTTTTTCTGGCCGCATTGAACGAGACCTCTGTAAGGGATGCCATGTCTCCCGACCAGGCAGCAAGTATTATGGAGCTGCTTATGAGAAAAAACCAGATATGATTCATAAGTGAGGGGCTGGATAGACATTTATTGTTATGTTGCGCCATTTGTTGATGCTCCTTTGTGTTGAATCATATTTCACTGTAAACATGAAAAGTACTGGTGTGCATAATCCTGAACCTTTCAGGAAACAGTGTGAAAAAGGGACAAAATTTAAGTTATAATGTGGTATGGCCGATAACAATAACAAGATATGGGAAAATATGGTGCACGGCATGAATATTTCAGCACATCACATACAGAATGTAATCAGGGCCTACGGCCAGAGAATTGAAAGGCGCAGTCTGGCGCGTCTCAAGGCTGTTTCCCGACAATCTACACCATCAGGCCCTGATTTCGTTTCTATCTCAAAAGCCGCACGCCAGAAACAGATAACCCAGCGTGTTACCTCTGAAATACTCGCGCGAGCCGGTAAGGATGGTAACAATCATATAAGCCAGAAGGTAGTTGAACGACTTGGAACGGAACTGGGCGGAACGATTGACATATTAGCCAGTAAAAATAAGGGTAAAAATGTAAGGTTCCGGGTTGTTAATCCAGACAAGGGTGAAACAATTAAAGAATTAACACCCCAGGATATCACCAGCGTAGTAGAGCGGCTGTATGAGATGGTGAATAACGAAGACACCAGCGCTATATAGGCCGTAATAAATAAGGATACAAATTTTCAGGAGATATATGAAATGAAAATTGATTACAGCAGCCAAAAAGCACTGATGGATGCTTACTTAAAAAACAATGTTCAAAATGTTCAAAATATACAGCAGAATCAGAATCAGCAGGAAGGCACCGGAAAAAACGGCGCAGTTCAGGGTGTTGCCCGTTCTGACAGGGTCGAGCTGTCCGAAGGTTCAAGGCTTATTCAGAAGGTAGAGGGTGTAATGAATGCTGAAGACCCTGGAAGAGCCGAACATGTAAACATGATAAAGGAGCAGGTAGCCAGCGGCACTTATAAAATAACCCCCGAAAAGGTCGCGGAAAGCATGTTGAATGACATGATCAAGAATATGGGCTGACAAACGCCCGTCCCTTAAATTCCTCCCATCCTCCCCCTTGAAGAGGGCAGACGCCATTGGTGCGTCTGCCTCTTTTATTTTCTCTCTTCCTCTCACTCAGATCAGCTCATCTTTTTCACCATTTCAGTTGCCATCTAATGGGGATGATTTAATGTCGCATAATATACATTATGTAAAATATTTTTTAAAAAACGGCCGACACAGGCGGCCTGTGATTCAGCCACAAAAACATGAAAAATAGGTTTCTTGTGGAGAAAATGTCTGTTTTTTATGGAGATGGGTGTGGATATGCTCTATTTTGCGAGAAATCTACTGGTCATATTTCGCCAGACGGCCAATTTTGCGATTGATGTCTGCGGCAATTAAAGCCTGGCGTCTCATCTGTTTTATATCATTTAAAAATTCGGAATTTTCAGGTGTATCATCCATATTCAGCATAAAAAGCTCAAAACGACCGAGGATTATCTGCAGCGGCTGGTTCAGCTGGTGAGCTGTTGCGCTTATGGAATCCAGAATTCCTCTAAGCCTGTCATACTGGTTGCAACATTTTTTAAGCTCTGGAAATTCCAGTCCAAGCACGGCAATAGACTGCAAAATATCAGCCGTGACACCGGCCGCGGGCAGACACAGGTCACATGGCAACTCCCTTGAACCAACTTTCCCATCTTCAAGCCACACTATAAAAGTGTTGCTTATCTCTTTGGTAAAGCGTATTTTTTGTGTTATATCCTGTTTTTGTGAAGCAGGGATGTAACTGCCAAGCACAAGTCCCCTGCTCCCCCTCACGGCCACTAAAACCGATTCTATTTCACCTGCGCTGACCCTTTTAAAAGAATAATCATTTGATGAAATTTTGAGCAAATCTTCCGCCAGACCCTCTGACACTCCGGAAATCAGGACCTGGTTCGCACCCTTGTCCTCCTCATCTATCTCGGCAAGGGTGACTGTCTGGCACTTTCTGTCCCTGCGAAGATCTCTTTCAA
>JALVQQ010000076.1:3460-17955 GCA_027025395.1 Deltaproteobacteria bacterium
TCAAGTATTGCATCTGTGTCGCCCGATATTGAGGAATCAAGGCTTACAACCCCGATTGAGAATGCTGGTGGGGACAGCCCCGCATCTGAAATTCCCGAGCAGATTTTTCTTTTAATTCTCAACGCCGCAGCCTCACCGCCTGCCTCGTGTGTGTCAGGAAGTATTGCGGAGAAGCGACCTTCATCAATCCTGAATGCGGTGTCACTGCTCCTCAGTTCTTCCAAAAAGTACCTTTTGAACTCCTCAAGCAGCTGGCCTTCCAGTTTTTCACTTGGTTCTATAAGAAGAATGGTAAGCCTGTGTCCATACCTTTTGATTCTTGCAATTTCCCGTTTGAGTTCAGTTATAAAATCTTCTTTATTCCCGATTCTCTGCTGACAGTACAATTCCGACATAATGGCTTACTTTCTCTTTTTGATGCTAAAAAATACGAATCATCAAGAAGTTAAAGATCTTACTTAATGTTAATTGCAGGTGTTGGCCGATTCCTCGCTGCCCGAGGCCTGCTCCTCTCCTCTCTGTTTTTTGGGTATTGAAAAACTGAATGTTGCACCTGAGCTGTCCGTATCCACCCATATACTGCCCTGATGCGCTTCCACAATGCTTTTTACAATAGCCAATCCAATGCCCGAGCCCTCAATGGCTCCTTTAATTCTATCTGAAGCACTTCTGAAAAACGGATCAAAAATATGAGGCAAGTCCTCAGGGACAATGCCAGGCCCTGCGTCTTTGACACTGCATACAATATATCTATCGTAATCTTTAACAGAAATATCAATTTTGGAATTTTCAGGAGAGTATTTGATTGCATTATCAATCAAGTTGATAATGACACGACGCAACTGGTCCCTGTCCGCCATTAACAGGACATTTTCTTCCGGGGCATTGATTTTAATGTGAATTTTTTTTAAAGCTGCCTGCTCCCGGAATTCCGAGACCACCTCATAAATCAACTGTTCAATGCTGCACTTTTCAAGGGACAGCCTGATCTCTCCGGCTTCCATCCTGAGAATGTTCAGAAATGCATGAATATGACTGTTAAGTTTCTCAAGCTCGCTTTTTACTGTTTGCAGATATTCCAACTGTCTCTCTGTGAGTTTTCCGCCCTTGCCCATCAAAAGCCTGTTTACAAATCCACCCGCAATTGCAACAGGAGCCTTTAAATCATGGGCAAACATGGAAATCAAAATTTTGTGTTTTCTGCTGATGCTTTTTTCAGTTGAAATATCACGGAACATCTTGACCTTGCCACAAACATTTCCAGTGGCATCTTTCAGGACAGAATCAAAAAAAATTACTGGAAGGCGCTTGCCATCGCGAGTCTTCAGTACAGCCTCCCGCCCCCCTCCCCTCTTTTCCTCATGCCTGTTTTTGCCATGTTCGTCTTCAGCGCAGGCCATCACTTCAAACAGATTGTCTCCTGGCCCTGTGAAGCGCATGTCTGCCAGTTCATCACGAGAGTATCCCGAAAGGCGTTGGGCTTCCAAATTTAACTCCACGATGACGTCTGATGAGTCATAAACTACTATTCCTACCGGCAGGCAGTCGAAAACCAGCCTGAAAATGCCGCCTTCTTTATCACAAATGGCCATAATTTATCAGCAAGCCTTGTTTTACAGGCGTGATTATTCCTCCCTTTTGCCTTCAATGTTGCCTATCAGCCCATTCGAGGAAATTTTCAGTTATTTTATCAAATACCCTGGCTGCCTCACTGTCCCTGTCCAGAGTTACGGGACGTCCGCTATCTCCCCCCTCTCTGATGGACGGGTCAAGTGGAATCTTTCCAAGCAGTGGCAGCCGGAACGCCTTTGCGATCTTTTCTCCACCGCCGCTTCCAAAAATTTCCAATATTTCATTGTCAGAGCCCGGAAGCTTCAGATAGGACATGTTTTCAACTATTCCGGCAACCGGCACGTCATGGGTTTTAAAGAGGGCGATTGAGCGTCTTACATCCTCGAGCGCGACTTTCTGGGGAGTTGTTACCACGATTACACCCTTTATCCTGATTGTGGAGGCGACTGTGAGCGGCGCATCTCCGGTGCCTGGCGGAAGATCCACAACCAGATAATCCAGCTCACCCCAGTCAACATGGCCAAGAAACTCCTTGATTGCCTTGTTAATCAGCGGCCCGCGCCATATTACAGGCGTTCCGTCTCCTGCAAGGGTGGCAGTTGACATCAATTTGACGCCGTAACGCTCAAGTGGCAGCAACATTCCCCTTGAGCCCAGGGGGCGTTCCGCTGTTCCCATCATCATTGGTATATCAGGGCCATGCATGTCTGCATCAAGAATTCCGGTTTTAAACCCCTTGGCAGCCAGTGTCACAGCCAGGTTTACCGAGACCGTGCTTTTCCCAACCCCACCTTTTCCGCTCGCTACCGCAACGACATTTTTAACATCTTTCATCCCCTCCATCTCTGATGGGGCATTACCGAAGATCCTGGCACGCTGCTCTGAAGTCATGGTTGTAATAATGACCTTCGCCACATCAATACCGGGAATTTTCAGCAGTGCGGCGCGCACCTCTTCTTTGAGTTCATCTCTGTAGGGACAACCTGCCATTGTAACCGCCACGGTTACCCTCACCGCCTTGTCAGCAAGTTCGACCTGCTGAATCATTCCGAGCTCCACAATACTTTTTTCAAGCTCTCTGTCCCTGATGTCTTTCAGTGCATCCAGCACCACATCCGCATTAAGAGTTACCTTTTCAGTCATCATGAGATACCGTGTGTCAAATTTGATAATATCTTGTTATTGGAGACGCTTCCTTCATGCAGGGTTACACAAACCGGCAAGCAGGAAAACGGCTATCAAGTTTCTTAAACTTATAACTGCTTTTCTACCCAAGGCCAGTTTTTTCATCACTTGTTTGTAATGTAAACGGTGGCATGTTTTAAGTTTTTTCAAGTATAATATAACTGTTTCCGTGCCAGTCATCAAAATCTGTGACTGGAAGCCTGAACATCAAGGCTCTTCTGTAACTTTGCAATTATTTTCTGGTGACAATTGATAATACCGTATCTTATCATCCAATGGCAAAAAAGAAATCCAGACTTGATATACTCATGGTTCAAAAAGGACTTGTCTCTTCCCGTTCAAAGGCCCAGGCACTAATAGGTGCCGGCAGGGTAAAGGTGGACGGCAAGATCGAAGACAAGGCGGGACACGGTTTCCCTGAGCATGTCAACATAGAGATTTCCCGCCCCTTGCATCCCTATGTAAGCCGTGGAGGAATGAAACTGGCCGAGGCGCTTAAACGGTTTGAAGTAGAACTTTCGGGCATGGTATGTATGGATGTTGGGGCTTCAACAGGTGGATTTACAGACTGCATGATTCAGAATGGCGCTTCTCGTGTATATGCAATAGATGTTGGATATGGGCAGCTTGACTGGAGCCTCCGGAACAATCCAGATGTAATAATGCTCGAACGCACCAACATCCGTTACCTTGCCCCGGCAGCTGTTCCCGAACAGGTAGATTTTGCTTCTATTGACACCTCGTTTATCTCGCTTAAACTTGTAATTCCTGCCGTAGTGCCTTTCCTAAAACCAGGCGGAAAGATTATAGCACTTATTAAGCCTCAATTTGAGGTAGGCAGGAAATATGTAGGGAAAAAGGGGATAGTGCGTGATCCTGCCCTGCATGAAAAGGTAATAAAGGAACTTGAATCCTTCTTTTCAGACCTGGGCCTTGAGAATTCGGGAGTTATTCAATCACCCGTCAAGGGAGCACGGGGAAATGTGGAGTTCCTGATCTTTCTGAAGAAACCTTCACTGCCTGAAGATTAAAATATTGAGTGTAATGCTGTTGACAAGCCGTTTGAATATAACCATATATCTACATGAATACACCTGATCAATAATCTGATGAGCCGCACCGAAACCGCAAAACCGAAAATGGCCGGCATGCCCATTGACACACCTGATTTTGACACATCAACACTGAATGAGATAAACGAACCTCCCCTTTACAAGGTACTGCTCCATAATGACGATTACACCACCATGGATTTCGTTGTCATGGTGCTTGAAAAGGTTTTTAACAAAACTCCATCCGAGGCTACGATGATAATGTTAAACGTACATAATAAGGGCATCGGAGTTTGCGGCATATATCCTGCAGAGATAGCGGAAACAAAGATTGATACAGTCCATTCAATGGCCCGGGAAGCAGGCTTTCCCCTCAGGGCAAGCATGGAACAGGCCTGAAAGCACTGATATGGCGGGTAATTAGGTTATGATAAACAAGGATGTCGAACTCATGCTTGGTGCTGCGGCACGCGAGGCTCATATAAGGCACCATGAATATTTGTCACTTGAGCATCTTCTTTATGCACTCTTGCACCACACCGAAGGCGAAGAGATAATACAGGCCTGCGGCGCAGACCCTGAGGATATAAAGGCCAAGCTTGAGGTGTTTTTTGATACCCATCTGGAGCGCCTTGACAAGGCCATGCCTGAAACCCCCCAGCCCACCAGCGCACTTCAGCGAGTCCTGCAGCGCACCATTCTCCATGTTCAGTCGTCTGGCAAATCAGAGGCGGACATAGGGGACCTTTTAAGTTCCATTATGACAGAGGCGGATTCATACGCTGCATTCTTTTTAAAACAGGCGGGAATTTCAAAGCTTGATATTCTGAATTATGTATCTCACGGAATCAGAAAACTGCCGGAAGGCTCCATGATTTCCGGGGCTGATGCCGGAACGACCCGAGAGCTTCCAGGCCAGCGGCACCAGGAGCAATCCTGCCCTTGCGGTGATTCAACCCCGAGCCCTGACTCTCTGAAACAGTTCACCGTCAATCTCATGGAAAGGGCCCGCGCCGGAAACATCGATCCACTTGTGGGAAGACACAAAGAACTTCAAAGGACCATGCAGGTGCTTTGCAGAAGGCGGAAGAACAACCCTGTCTTTGTCGGAGAACCCGGAGTCGGCAAGACCGCAATGGCTGAAGGGCTTGCCCTTAAAATTGTTGAGGGTGAGGTGCCTTCTGCCCTTCGGGATATAGAGATATTTGCCCTGGATCTGGGGGCATTGCTTGCCGGCACCAAGTACAGGGGTGAATTTGAAGCAAGACTGAAAAAAGTTGTACAGGATTTAGGTGAACGCAAACATGCCGTGCTGTTTATTGATGAAATTCATACCATTGTCGGGGCAGGAGCCACCAGCGGAGGTTCAATGGATGCCTCCAACATACTGAAACCCGCCCTGGCATCCGGGCAACTGCGCTGCATTGGCGCCACTACCTTTGAAGAGTACAAAAACTTTTTTGAAAAAGACCGGGCCCTTTCACGCCGGTTCCAGAAGATAGAACTTGAAGAACCTTCTGTTAATGAGGCTGTTTCAATTCTGAAAGGCCTGCGCGATTATTATCAGGATCATCATGAGGTTCGCTATGCCGATACGGCAATCAAGGCAGCGGTTGAACTTGCAGACCGCTATATCAATGACAGATTTCTTCCGGACAAGGCAATAGATGTCATAGACGAGGCTGCTGCAATGCTACGCCTTAAAGACAGGCCGGGCAAAAGTGCAATTCCGGTTATAACCGTTCGTCATATTGAAAACGTCATTGCCGGAATGGCGAATATTCCCGCCCGCAACCTTAGCCGTTCGGACATTGCCCGTCTCGAAAATCTTGAAGATGATCTCAGGGCCTCGGTATTCGGCCAGGAAGACGCCATCACGATTTTAACTTCCTCCATTAAAAGGGCTCGCGCGGGACTTTCCCACCCTGACAGGCCTGTAGGTTCTTTTCTCTTTACCGGTCCCACAGGGGTTGGAAAGACAGAACTGGCAAGACAGACAGCGGCGACCCTCGGAGTGCATTTCCAGCGTTTTGACATGAGTGAATATATGGAAAAACACTCGGTCGCGCGTCTCATTGGCGCTCCTCCCGGTTATGTCGGATTTGATCAGGGTGGACTTTTAACCGATGCGGTAAGGAAACATCCCTGGTCGGTTCTGCTCCTCGACGAAATCGAGAAGGCGCATCCGGACGTATTCAATATACTTCTCCAGATAATGGACTATGCCACACTAACGGACAACAGTGGCAGAAAGGCCGATTTCAGGCATGTAATTCTTATAATGACATCCAACGCCGGAGCAAGGGAGATGGAAACCAACTCCATAGGTTTCATATCCGGCAGCACTGACAGCGCCCGGCGCAGCAGGGAAGCGGTAAACAGGATATTTTCTCCTGAATTCAGAAACAGGCTTGACGCCATCGTGCCGTTCGGGAAGCTTGACCAGCGGGTAATGGAAAAGATTGTTGATAAGATGGTTAAGGCAATTGCCGATCAGCTGCGGCCCAGGGGCATCACGCTTGAACTGCTTCCGGAAGCCAGGAGATGGTTTGCCACCAGGGGTTATGATCCGGCATTTGGAGCGCGTCCGCTTGCCAGGCTGCTGCAGGAAAAGATCAAGGATCCACTTTCCGACGCCATCCTGTTCCAGCGTGCGGGAAGAGGACAGAAGGCCCGCATTCTTCTTGAACATGATGAAATTGTACTTGATTTCATCTCCCGTCACCAATAACATTTTTTGCATTCAATCACGAGGGGCCGCAGTCGCAGGGCCAGGGTGACCAAGTATGCGTTCCCATCCATGCCCCTACACGGCTGACTATCCTTACATCCTGTGATAAACACGCTGAGTGGGGGGCGTATTTCCATCAGGAGAGTTCATACAGGAGTGGCGGTGGCAATCACCTTTCTATAATAAACCGTTTTTTCACAGAGCCTGTACCTTCCAGGAGGGCCGGCTGAGGCCCTGAATTTTTGCGGTGACAACTCAAATAACCGGCAGGGGAGCCTGAATAGTTATGCCCAACATACAGACGGTCACAATAGTTCCAAATCTTCCTGATAAACTTAAGCCCCTTATGACTATTGCCAAAAATCTCTGGTGGAGCTGGACTCCTGACGCAATCTATCTCTTTCAGGACATGGACCGGGATATATGGGAAAAGACAGGGCACAATCCTGTTGCCATGCTCGGGACAATTGAACAGCCTCGACTTGAAGAGCTTGAACGGGATGAAATCTTCCTGGCAAGAATCGACAGGGTTTACAGGGAACTGGAGCGTTATCTCAATTCATCTACCTGGTATCAGAAGCAAAATATTGATAGCAAAAGCGGCAGAATAGCATATTTTTCCGCGGAATTCGGCCTGCATGAAAGTCTGCCACTTTATTCCGGCGGGCTTGGAATACTGGCAGGAGATCATATGAAGTCCGCCAGTGAACTCGGACTTCCCCTTATTGGCGTTGGCCTTCTTTACAAGCACGGTTATTTCAAACAGTACCTGAATCCGGACGGGTGGCAGATGGAAACCTATCCATCCAACGACGTGTACAACATGTCTCTTACCCTGATAGAGGAGGACGGCGCTCCCATAACAATAAGAGTTCCGCTCCATGACCGCGAGATTGCCGCAAGGGTGTGGCGCATAACCGTAGGACGCATCAAAATCTACATGCTTGATACGGACGTGCCATCCAACTGTCCCCAGGACCGGCAGATTACCTCCCACCTATATGGAGGAAGCATTGAAACCAGGCTTCAACAGGAGATCATTCTGGGCATGGGAGGGATCCGCATGCTCAAACGTCTTGGAGAAACTCCCACAGTATGCCACATGAATGAAGGGCACTCTGCCTTTATGGCCATCGAAAGGCTTCTTGCTCTGGTCCAGGAAGAAAACATGAATTTTGACGAGGCACTTGAGGCTGTCCGCGCCACAAGCATCTTCACAACCCACACCCCCGTACCGGCCGGGATAGACCGTTTCCCCGAGGATCTGATACGGAGATATTTTTCAGGCATTGCGGACAGACTGGGCATTGGCATAGACAGGTTTCTTGATCTGGGCCGCGTCTTTCCCGGCAACCATTCAGAAGAGTTCTGCATGGCTGTGCTTGCAATAAAAATGGCTTCACAGACCAACGGCGTAAGCAAGCTGCATGGCGAAGTATCAAGAAAAATGTGGGGAGATATATGGCCTCAGATTCCAAGGCACGAAGTACCGATTACCCATGTAACCAATGGAGTTCATACCCTTGGCTGGCTTTCCAGCGAGATGTCCCGCCTTTACGAACGTTATCTCGGTTCCAGGTGGAGGGATGAGCCCACCAATCACGCACTTTGGAAACGTGTGGAGCATATCCCTGCTTTTGAGTTGTGGCGAAGCAGGGAGCGTCTCAGGGAACGGCTTATAGCCTTTGCAAGGGAAAGGCTGAGAAAACAGTTAAGCCTTAAAGGTGCCGCCAAATACAAGCTTAAACAGGCTGATGAAGTGCTTGACCCTGAAGCGCTCACCATCGGTTTCGCCCGCCGTTTCGCTACATATAAACGGGCCACCCTGCTGTTCAGTGACCTGAAGCGGCTTACCCGCCTGCTTACCGATGATAAACGTCCTGTACAGCTGATATTCAGCGGCAAGGCGCACCCCAAGGACAAGTATGGCAAGGAACTCATACATCGCATAGTTCAGATGGCGAACCTGCCTGAACTCAGAATGCATATGGTTTTTATTGAAAACTATGACATAGAAGTGGCGCGTTACCTTACCCAGGGGGTTGATGTGTGGCTTAACACCCCGAGAAGGCCAATGGAGGCAAGCGGAACCAGCGGGATGAAGGTGCCTGCCAATGGTGGCATCAATCTCAGCATACTGGACGGTTGGTGGTGCGAGGGATACAACGGGGAAAACGGCTGGGCAATAGGCGCAGGTGAGGAGTACAGCGATCCAGACTATCAGGATGAAGTGGAGAGCAGGCTGTTGTACGAGCTCCTTGAGAATACGGTTGTCCCGCTCTTCTATGACCGGTCCAAACACGACATACCACTCGGCTGGGTTGAGATTATGAAGAATTCAATCCAGACAGTATGTCCCTATTTTAACACCAACCGCATGGTTGAAGAGTACAGCAACAGGTTTTACCTGCCCAACATGGCAAAATGGGAGGTTTTGAACAGAAATAACTGGGAAGAGCTAAAGAAACTTACCGAGTGGAAAAAATATGTTCTTAGAGAGTGGCACAATGTTGATATCAAAAGGGTAGAACTCCCGTTAAACGGATCGCCCAAGGTGGGAGACAGGCTTCCGATCAAGGCATGGATCGACCTGAATGGCATGAACCCTGACGAAATACGGGTTGACGCCTACATCGGTCACCTTGATGCTGGGGGAGAGATCCCGGAGGGGCACCCCCTGCCCCTGCTTCCAACCGGAGAGCAGAAAGATGGACTTTATCTTTTTCAGGGCACCTTGCTGTGCCTCACAAGCGGCATGATAGGTTTTTCCGTCAGGTGTTATCCCTACCGCAAGGAGCTGGGGCACAAATTTGAACTGGGACTTCTTACATGGTGGGAGTAGCCTGCCTGGCGGAAGTACAGGGGCTGGTATTTTCCCTTGCCTGTAGCCGCCGCGCCATGCAAACAGATGCTGGAGACTTGGAACGGATTTGTGCAGGATTGCGCAAATATCATTCCGCCCCTTCCAGCCTGTATGTAAACTCTGCACCTTTCCCGTATCTTGCAGCGCCCCATTGACCAAGCAGCCACTCCATGGCCTGATTCATTGAAGAAAAGCCGTCCTTTTGCCTGGCAATGCCTTCTGGCAAATCGATTCCCGGGGCGACCGCAGCGGTAATGTTGCCGCCGGAGTCTGCCTTCGCCTCTCCCACCATCACAAATTCAGGGGATTCACCTGACGTATCTTCCGCCAGTACCAGGTATTTCTGTGCATTGCCCTTAAGAGCATACTTTATCTCTACCGGATTTTTATTGCCTGAGCGTTCAAGCTTGCGTTTGGCGATGTCCTGTCTTACAGAGCATACCGTGAGCATGTGTTGCTGCTGTTCGGAGTCAAGTCCGGCTTCAGGAGAACCGGCAATATCGCACGCCTTTTTGTACCACTCAAGCGCCTTGTTGTAATCGACAGGAACGCCCTTTCCGTAAAGATAGAAGTCACCGATTTCAAGACAAATATCTGGATGGGGTTTACGCCTGACCGCCTCCTGGTACCAGTGCAGGGCTTCCGTATATGCCCCTTCCTTGCTGGCGTGTTCAGCGAGCCTTGCAGCGGCTTCAGAGCTGCCGGCATCTGCCGCGGCAACAAGCCAGTTTTTTGCCTCCGAAGCAGCCTTTTGTGCATCAGTAAGGGAAAATACAGGACTGGAGAACATTCTGACCAGTTTCATGGCGACTTCAGCCGGGACAGCACCTTTCCCCTGTGCCTTCAGCAGGTCCGAGGCCTTGAGCAGATATTTGAATGCAAGGGTGCTGTTTGCGGAAACGGTTTCCCTTAAACATGCCGCCTCTGGCGGCGCGGCCAGTGATCCCTCATCTTCAGCACCGGCATAGGCGAATGCAAGGACAATATCCGCCTGCGCCATTCCGTTTTCCGCTGCCTGCGAGATATACTGCAGGCCCAGCTGCCTGAGTTCAGGGTTATCACTGCACGCAAACTCCAGCCCGCGTTCAAAACGCCCCTTTTCCGTACAGAACCAGCACTCCTTGTATCCCGCATTTTTTATGAAAAGCGCCGCTGCCGCCACAGTGCCCAGCACCAGCAGAATTATTATCATCCATCTGTTACTGTTCTGCATTTCTTTCTCCATAAGACCCTGACTCTTTTAATGAACCAGGTGGCATTCTGTCAGGACCTGTCCTTTTTTACCAAATTGAGGTCATGCGGATTACCGTGGCACTTGCTGCAGCTTCCGAATTTTTTGATCATCTTCTCCGCATGCGGAATTGAGTGACATACCTGGCATTCAGGGATGTCACCGTGTTTCCGGGCATGGCAGAATGCACAATGAAGCTTGCCATGTTTGGATCTCGTTATCTTCATTCTGCCCGCCGGGCCGTCATGGCAGCCGGCACATACATTGTCAGGCATTTCCGGACCGTAGTTCAGGTTGGCGGGCATATGCACCGGATGGCATGTCATGCAGCCCTGGTTATCCCGGAATGGCGTATGCGGCTCCTCATGGCACTCCGTGCATGCAGGCTTGAATCCATGCCTGTCATGGTGGCAGATCGAACACTCAACAGCGGAATGGCCACTTGGATACCTGGTCATCTCCTCTTTCTGGTCAGTATGACACCGGGCGCAGTATGGTTCAACCGCCTCTAATTTTATACTCAGGACAGGCGCATGGGCATTTGCGTGGCAGCCGAGGCACTTTGTCATAGGCTCGGTTTCGCCGTGGGGCAGCTCATGGCAGTCCTGGCAGTGAGGAACGCGCTGATCCCAGGTAAGACCCCGCTGAAAGCTGTGAAACTTTTCATGGCAGAATTTACAGTCAAGCCTGTGAACACCCTCCCCCTGTTTGATCGCATCCTTGATGGTCATATAAACGCCGTAGTGGCAGCGTGCGCATTCTCGGGTATCAAGCGGCTTCAAATCCTCGCTGTAAATGTCGCTGGCCTGCTGTTCCGAACCGGCCTGGGACTCCGGTGCCGTCTGGGCCCCCTCACCGCTCGCAACCTCTGGAGTGACAGCCTTCACATCTTCGCCCGCTTCAGGAGCGGTTACGTTCTCTCCCGGTTTGGCTGCCGCCGGCTCCTTTGACAGGGTTTCAGGCTCTTCCGCAAAAACAGCGCCGGATATGAAAGGTCCGGCAAGCAGGCAAATGGAAAATATACAGCATGCCCACAGCCGGACAGAACCTGACAGCCTGTTTTTATTCATGTTTGTACACTCTTTCCGCCCCGTTTTGCTATCCATAAATATCTCCTGCCCGTTTTTCACCTGGCCAAAGCATGAGGACTTATGTGGCATTCGTTACACTCTTCAAACCTGCTGTGAAATTCTGCATTGTGCGGTTTGCCGTGACAGTCTTCACAGGCAAGCATGGATTTGTGCCTGTTCCTGTGGCAGTAGGCACAACCTAACTCATGGTGCCTTGTGTTATTTTCCGCAAGTTGACTCACCTCGTCAGCGTGACATGCTGCGCAAAGTCCGGCGGAAATATCCTGCCCGTATTCCAGCAATGTAGGCGCATGCGGTTTGTGACACTTGAGGCAGTCCTCATATTTCATCTCCTCGCTGTGAGGCTTGTGACACTCCAGGCACTCCATGTACTGCCCATGCACCTTGTGACATGCGTTGCAATCAAGCTGTGAGTGTTTGCTGGGCTTTGATTTCATTTCTTCTACAGGACCCGAATGGCATGTGGCGCACGCCGGTTTTACATCTTTCACCTTGGAAAGATCAAAGTCCATGGGCGCGTGGGGATCATGGCACTTGGTGCAATCTTCCGCGGAAAAGTGCCTGTTTTCCTCAGGATCATGACATTTCTGACACTTGGGAATCACGCCATCCCTGTTTGGAGGATGTTTTTCATGACACTCAATGCAACGCAGATTGTCCAGGTGAGCACCGCCCTCTTTCTCAAATTTTCCTGCTATATCTTCATGACATGCGGCACAAAGTGATGCAGTGGCCTTGTCAGTCCAGATATAGGCTGATGGTTTGTGCGGACCATGACATGCAAGGCAGTCCGCCAGGGTCAGGTTGTCGGCATGTTTTTCATGACAGTCAAGACAGGTATTATATTTTCCCTCCTTGAGACCATGACCGGTATGACAGTTGTTACAATCCTGATCGGAATGCGCGCTTGGAAACTCCTTCATGTCCCTGCCGGGCTGCGGATGGCATGTAACGCAGCCGGGAGCGACATCTTCAAGCGCGGTAAAATCCGTTATGACAGGGGCGTGAGGATTGTGACATCTCTTGCAACCTTGCAGGGTGAAATGCTTCATATCCGCTGGGTCGTGACACATGCCGCACCTGGGTATTACCGCAACTCCATCAGGCGGATGGGACTTGTGACAGTCCAGGCATCCTATATCATCCCTGTGTGCCGATTCCTGGCCCCGCACTGTCCTTACCAATTCATCATGACATTTGATACAGTCGGCATCAGACAGTACGGGTTCTGCCTCCGCCGCATTGGCAACGGAGGCGGCCAGAATCAGCACTGCAAGCCCTGTCAAGGTGTAATTCAAAAGAATTTTCATCCTCGCCACCCTTTTAATTTATTTAAATTCCCCCGGACGGGTCAGCCAGGATCACTTTGCCAGATCGTGGGGATCCCTGTGACAGTCAAGGCATTTGGGGAATTTCTTGTGGATGTACTCGCCATGAGGCTGGTCGTGGCATTCGGTACACTGCATAATGTTCTTGTGATGTTCAGGATGACATTCGTAACAGGCAAGGTCATGGTGCGCGGTCTTGGAAGCGGCAAGCATTCCTGCCTCTGAATCATGGCATGCGCCACAGAGTGAAAGAGTCACGTCGTCTCCATAGGCAACATCGGCAGGGGCGTGGGGCCTGTGGCACTTGAGGCAGTCAGCAAGTTTCATTTCCTCTGAATGACCTTCATGACAGTCAACGCATGTATTGTACTGTCCCTTGCCGAGTCCGTGGGCATAGTGGCAGTTGTTGCAGTCCTGTTCGGAGTGCGCGCTGGGATGAAGCTTCATCTCCGCATCCTGCTCCACGTGACATGCGATACAGGCCGGCTTGGCTTCCGGCTCCGCCTTGGTGAAATCAATCTTCACGGGGTGGTGAGGATTGTGGCATGACAGGCATCCCTGCACCTTGAAGTGATTATTGTCTTCAGGCGCGTGGCACATTGAACACTGCGGTATGCAGTTTTTGCCAACAGGCGGATGTTCCTGGTGGCATTCAGTACAGCCAACATCCGTGTGCGATGCGCCGTTTCCTTCCACGTCCTTGACCTCGCTCCGGTGACACTTCACACAATCAGAGTCGTAAAGTGTGGCATTCGCGCCCTCTTCAGCGGCCGCGGTTCCATACATCACAAGAGCTACACAAAAGGACAGCAGGATCAAAAAGAATCTTTTCATTTTTCCCTCCTCAAGTTGAGTCACGCCAGAGTCCGGAATTCCGGTCTGACGCGGCCCATGCAGTCAGTTTCATCTCTCCTAAGGTTTAGTTCAGGCCGGGACAGATACACCGCAGCCGTAAAACAATGCACCTTACACATTACAAAATTCATTCATTCTGTCAATCACGCTGCTGAATTTCCATTCATTTTTTATATCCTTTTTCCATCATTATAATTACCTTTTTTGCCGTCCGGGTCTTTTCCCTTCACCGCCCTTGAGAGGCTGAATACCGAAACATCTTCGGCGCCAGCCTCCTTCAGCTGCCTGGCTGCCGCATTAACGGTGGCGCCGGTGGTCATTATGTCATCAACGATGAGAAAACGTCTGCTTCCGGTCCTTTTCATTGCCGCCATGTTTACCTGAAACGCACCTTTGACATTGTCAGCCCTCCTTGAGTGGCTCAGGGACATCTGCGGCATGGTATCCCTGGCACGGTACATTATATCACTGTTTACGCAATCGGCGCCAAAGAGGAGGCGGGCAGCTACCTCGGCCTGATTAAAACCCCTTGCCCTCATTCTCGAAACATGAAGCGGGACCGGGACCACCACAAATTTCCTTGAAAA
>JALVQQ010000077.1 GCA_027025395.1 Deltaproteobacteria bacterium
GTCTATTGCAGATTTGACCGCTGTGCCTTCTACGTAACCAACCGTGTCACCCTTTGAAACTTTATCTCCGATGTCCTTCGTGCTCTGGAAAATGCCCGTGGCAGGCGCCCTTAAGACCCTATCTCTACTTATCCCCATTACTTCGCCGGGAATTCCCGAGTCAGGAGCCGCAGAGCCTCGTGTAATTAGCCTTCCCAGGTAATGGCCGCGTTTGGTCTCGACCACAAAGTGGGCATCCTTGCCAGCAACAAACCCGGGCCCCAATGCAATAACAAGGGGCGCATCACGGATAGAAGTACCCGTATTTTTCTTGGCCATGATTGCATCAACCAGTACATCGGGTGCAAGTTGGTCCCTGGATCGGGATTCGGGGTCTACGAGCACGGGCACGAATCCCTGATCCCACATGGCTTTTGCTTCATCCGCTTTCTTGATGAGGCGTGCCTCAACACCTTCGACTGTTATTGCACCCTCATAGACGGCCTCACAAAACGATACCTTTCGCCTGACTGCAAGAGGCATCTCGGTCTCGGTAGCGATAACCCTGAAGCCACAATTGTGAAGACGCCAGGCAACACCGGTTGCCAGGTCCCCTCCTCCCCTGATCAAGACGGTAAATATGGAAAGATCTATACTTTTCTTCCCCATAATCAGATTGCTCCTGCTAACAAGTGGCTAGGTACATGGGGCCAAGATACTCCAGAAAGGTGTTGTTATCAACTTCTAAAGATAACTAACTTTAGACTCGGAGCAACCAGAGAGAGGGGGGCTTTCCATATGAGCGAGAATTGATTCTGGATGCGCGAAAAAAATGTTGACAAATATGATTCATACAATTTATGCTGTCTACCGATTACCAATTCAGAGACTCAAATTCGTTCAGGACAGAAGATGCCGGAAGCCATCATCAACAGCATTATCGTCATTATCAGCGCAGCAGGGATACTTATATCCTTGCTGCTTACGGTATTGCTTGGGAGGCTTAGAAGCCCGGGCCTGATAATGACGTAGCTTTCGGTACCATAGTAGAAAACAAAAAATCCGTTATCAGGCCCGACCTGATAACGGATTTTTTTTGCATTAACGGGCGTAAGTTCAAAGTAAGGGGTGCGTTGAGATGTCCAGGGCTATTCTTCTTTACGACACGACATTGCGTGATGGCACGCAGGGCGAAAAGGTAAATCTGTCTGCCAAGGATAAGGTTCGAATAGCAGAGAAACTGGATTCTTTCGGGATCCATTACATCGAAGGCGGATGGCCGGGATCGAATCCCAGGGATGCCAGGTTTTTCGAGATGGCCAAGAGTATTACATTCCGCCGTAGCAAGATTGCTGCCTTTGGAAGTACCCGTAAGCCAGACACCCCTGTGGCAAAAGACGCCAATATCAGGGCACTACTCCAGACAGAGGCACCTGTAGTCACAATATTCGGAAAGAGCTGGGACCTTCATGCATCCCGCATCCTGGGTATTTCCCTGGATGAAAACTGCAAGATGATCGAGGATACCGTGAGCTATCTGAAGGCACAGGGCAGAGAGCTCATCTACGATGCCGAACATTTCTTTGACGGGTACAAACGCAATCCTTCTTACGCTTTGCAGACCATCAAGGCCGCGGTGAATGGAGGGGCAGACATGGTGGTCCTGTGCGACACCAATGGTGGAACAATGCCCGGGGAAGTAGAGCAAATAGTAAAGGATGTTATTCCGCATGTACCTGTGCCCGTGGGTATACATACGCATGATGACTGTGGGTTGGCAGTGGCCACGTCCCTGGCAGCAGTGGAGGCCGGCGCTGTTATGGTCCAGGGGACGATAAACGGATACGGAGAGCGCTGCGGAAACGCCGATCTCATCTCTATAATCGGTAACCTTCAACTAAAGATGGGTCTTAAGTGCATAGACCAGGAGAAGCTCAAGCACCTGACTGAGTTGTCCCGGTTTGTCAGCGAGGTTGCGAATATCCCTCCCCTAAATGACAGGCCATTTGTTGGCAAAAGCGCTTTTGCTCACAAAGGGGG
>JALVQQ010000078.1:0-5518 GCA_027025395.1 Deltaproteobacteria bacterium
AAGGAAATATTTATCTATGAGTATTTTGACAGCATTAATAATGTTGATATAGAAGTCAATCCTACCTCCGGAGATGTGTTGCTGACATGGGAAGGGGTGGCACGGACTCTGGGGGTCATAAACGAGTACATTGAAGATCAAGATCACAGCGCCCGTTCAAGAGCTTTTGACTGTGAGACGCCACAATATGATGACGCAAGCTCCACTGCAGTGATCAAAAGCGGTTTTTATTCCGACTTTGAGAACTTGGCTGAGGAGGAAGAGAAGTCTCATGTAGGCATATACGGAATTTTCAGAAATCAGATAGAAATGACCAGTTTATGGTCAATGAGAATAAGTGAACAGGATGATGATTATTCCGCCTATATGCCATCCGTGGCGGTTGATCCTGTCACATCCAGGTTTCTGGTGGTCTGGGAAGATGCTTCAAGCGAGTATCAAAAAATTTACGGTCAGCTGGTGAACTCGGGCGGAGGAAAATACAGCAGCAATTTCGTTGTGAGTTACCAGAATTTTTCCGGCGGTGAAAACAATGAACTTGCTGATTCAAAACAGACAGATCCGTTTGTCTCTTATGATCCTGTGAACCAGAGATATTTCGTGGCTTGGCAGGATGGCCGCAACAGTGCGGTTTCCCAGGACAATCTTGATATTTACGGCCAGTATGTTGATGCTGAAGGTTCACTGCGGGGCAGTAACTACCTTATATCTGCCTCTGATAACGGAATATCCGCAGTTGGCAACCAGTATTCTCCGGCCGTAGCTTTTAATAGTGGATCAGCGCCCCCCATGTTTCTTGCGGTTTGGAAGGACGCGCGTAATTACAGTTCGGCGCGCCGGTCTGATATATACGGACAGAGGTTTACCTTGGGGCAGCCGCAGATGGTGATTTTGAACAGTGATAATACTCAGTTAGTGCCACCTGTGATTGATTTTGGCAGTCAACAGGTAAACAGTGACGTTGTTACTGTCGGTTTTAAGGTTAAAAACGTAGGTGATGCTTCCATGAATGTCTGTTCAGTTACACCGCTTGATTCTGCCACAACGGCATTCTATTACAAGGTGGTGCCTGATCAGTTGAGTGATAATAATGATTCCACATGCCTTTCCTTGAGTCCTGGCAGTGAGATAAATCTTCAGCTGGGTTTCATTCCTGGCGAAGCCAGGTCGTATCAGCAGGACATCAAGATAACATCTGATGCAGGCAGCACCAATATTGTGCTTCAGGGCGTAGGATTAAGTGAAGCCCCTGTGGGTAGTATAACTATTGATATTGACAGCCTCGATTTTGGCAGTGTGCTGCTTGGCTCCTCAAAGGTGTTGAGGGTTACCCTTTCAAATGATTCAGATCAGGACATTACGTTGCTGAACGCGTCTGCACTTGAGGAAGATGGCGCTGCAGGGGCTGCATTCCGCCTGAAGTTTATTCCTGAGGCAAGTGGTGATTATGTGATAAAGGCGGGTGAGAAGAGCTATTTGATAGTTACGTTCAGTCCTGCCGCTGTCACGACTTACAATGAAGAAGTGTGGCTGCTGTTTAATGACAGTCAGCAGCAGATCAGTCTGACCGGGCGTGGAATCGCTGGGGATGTAAGGATATCTGTAACTCCAGGGTCGATAGATTATGGCACCGTGCAGGTCGGCACTTCTGTGTCCCGAACCATAATAGTCACAAACAGCGGCACGGGCAGCACCAAGCTGCTTGCTGTAGATGTGCCAAGCCAGGAGTTTAGGTTTGATGGCTCGGTGATTGGCACTACTCTTGAGCCCGGTGGTTCTGTAAGTTTTTATTTGACTTTCATGCCCAATGACATCGGGGCGGTTTCCGCGAATATCGGTATCCTTACATCAGAACAGTCTGCTCCGCATTTAATTCCTGTTGAGGCCGAGGTTGTGTCTCCACCCGCTGCTGCCCCTGTTATAGAATGTACGCCCTCCAGTGTTGAATTTGATGAGACCCTGCTTGGCAAGGAGGGATACAAGCTTGTTACGTGCTCCAACAGAGGGGAGGCAGATGCGGTTATTCTCGGAGTTGAATTCGAACAGACAGAGGATGTATTCAGTATTGCAACGTATTCCGAGATAACACAGAATGGTGATGTTACATTGCCTGCCGGAGAAGCCGCCAGACTCTGGCTTCAGTTCCGTCCAGAGGAAAAGAAGGATTATTCCGCCACAGTGAAAATTCGCTTTGATTATACAGATGAACCGGCGGAAATAACCCTTGGTGGAAGCGGCATCAACTATGACCCGGCCAATCCGCCCGCCATTTCATACTATCTCTTTAGTGATTTGCCACAGGAGTTGACCCTCATGCAGGGCCAGGCCCAGGTGGCGGTGCTTGAAATGAAGGGACAGGAGCTTATAGTCAACAAGATTCTGCCGCCCAGCCGCTCGTTTTTCTTTGAAAAGGTGCTTGAAGAACCAGGCACTACGTCGGTGCTGGATCCTGCCGGGCATGAGGGGCACTACATATATTCGCTGTATATATCCCAGCAGAACTACCAGCAGTATCTCAATGGCCAGTTTATGGTCATGGACAGCAAGTTCAATACCCTCTTTGAATCTGTAATGATGTGGCAACTGGTTCAGCAGCCGGGCTGGTCGGAAATTCCTGCCTTTTCGGTGAACCTGAACGGCAAAAAGGCTGTATATCTGTCAGATTCCACCAGGGAGACCGAGATGACAATGCATGTGGTCATGTCATGGGCAGGCGGGCCCGTGGCAGTCAACAGTGGCGATATTTACCTGATCATGGTTAATCAGGATCTGAGCAAGATGTATTGCTATGACACGACGGACATGGCCTTTGCGGAGTGCAATCCGCTGCAGCCTACATGGCCTGACGCCAGCCGGCCCCGCAGCGAGGCACTTGAGCTGACTTTCAAGATGCCTTCTTCAGCCACAACCGGGCTGTACAGGATATATTATGGGATGGTTGCAGAGGATGGAATGATCTTCTACGATCAGGCGGCTGTGATATTGAATAATGCAGTTGGTGGAGATATTGTAGGAATATACTGATATAGGCCCTTAGGCATGAAAAAAGAGGCAGGCCCTTACAGGTCTGCCTCTTTTTTTGTGGGATCTGTCAGCAGTTAGCCCAGTATTGCCTTGAGGTCTTCTTCAGGCGTGGCAGCAATAGGCTTGAGATCGAAGTTGTCAACCAGCACCTGGAGCACCGCCGGGGTGATGAAGGCTGGCAGTGATGGCCCAAGGCGGATATCCTTTATTCCCAGATAAAGAAGAGTCAGCAGGATTGCCACTGCCTTCTGCTCGTACCAGGAGATTATGAGAGAGAGGGGCAGGTCATTTACATCGCAATCAAATGCCTTGGCAAGGGCAACGGCAATCTGAATAGCGGAATAGGCGTCATTGCACTGTCCTATGTCAAGAAGGCGCGGTATCCCGCCGATGTCTCCAAGATCCTTGTCAAAAAAACGGAATTTTCCGCATGCCAGGGTAAGGACAATACAGTCTTCAGGGACCTGCTCAACAAACTTTGTAAAGTAGTCCCTGCCAGGCTTGGCGCCGTCGCATCCTCCAACCAGGAAGAAATGGCGTATTGCCTTGTCTTTTACCCCGGCTATTACCTTGTCGGCGACTCCGAGCACTGCATTGCGGGCAAAGCCGACCATGACCGAACCATTATCTGAATCATCCGTCCACCCATCCATCTCCAGGGCCTTTTCTATCACAGGAGTGAAGTCCTTGTCTTCAATGTGCGTGCAGCCGGGCCAACCCACGAGGCCGGTGGTAAATATTCTGTCCTTGTATTCATCCTTCGGTTTCTGGATGCAGTTGGTGGTAAAGAGCACGGGACCTGGAAAGCCTGGGAACTCCTTGTGCTGATTCTGCCAGGCAGTGCCATAGTGCCCATAAAAATGGGGATATTTTTTCAGCTCTGGGTAGCCGTGGCATGGCAGCATCTCTCCATGTGTATAAATATCAATTCCCTTGCCCTCTGTCTGCTCAAGCAGCAATTCGAGATCGCGCAGGTCGTGTCCCGTGATAAGGATACATTTGTTTTTTCTGTGTCCAAGGGGGACGCTTGTAGGTACGGGATGGCCATAGGTGCCGGTATTGGCTGCATCCAGAAGCTCCATTGTCCTGAAATTGATCTCTCCTGCCTTCATTGCAGCCGCAACGCACTGATCCACTGTGAGTCCTTCGGCGAGCAGGGCGGTAAGGGCTTCATATATAAACCCCGCCACCTGCGGATCATACTGTCCAAGGATTGCGGCATGGTCGGCATAGGCTGCAATGCCCTTGAGACCATACAGCAGGGTCTGTTTCAGTGACCGGATATTTTCATCTTTGTCCAGGCTCGGGATAAAGTTCAGGGCCTTGCCCTGTTCAACAAGGCCGTCAATGTCACCGGCTGGCGTGAAGGATGCGGCGGGGTGGTCAAAGTCGGTTTTTCCATTGGCGGCCGCAACCTTTTTTTTCATTGCTTCACGCAGCTCCACTGTTTTGTCAAGGAGCTTTACAAACCGTTCAGGGTCAAAATCCACGTTTGTCAATGTGGAGAAAATCGCCTCCATGACAAATTTGTCAGTATCCTTGTCAACTATATCCGCTTTCCTGCCCTCATGTGCAAAAAGGGCCAATCCCGTAATGGCATGTACAAGCAGGTCCTGAAGATCGGCTACTGTTTCATCCTTTCCGCATACACCAAGCACGGTGCAACCCTTGCCCTTGGCTGTCTGTTCACATTGATTGCAAAACATCTTTTTTCTCCTTTGTTGAAGGTTAATTCAAGAAATATTATCCAGTTTGTCCGTATTATCTCATATATTTTATTAGGAGGGTTTGACTTATGTCAAAAATTTTTGGTATCCAAATCCTTCAATTGGGGTTTCGGGCCATGGATCGGTTTTATTTTGAGGTCGTCGTGGCACTGATCATACAGGATTTAATCGGAACGATTCATTGTTAAGCGGATTAGAAGCCGTTATTGCAGGCGATAAAAGAGGAAAAAGGTTCACATTACAAAAGCCTGAAACCTCGACCCAATATCGGCCCAGTAATGGGTATATGCCTTGAATTTTGAGTAGAATATACCGTGCTGGCAAAATTTAGACGCACCACTCCTGCCAAATCTCATTCCAGATATCAGTCAGGGCAACAAAAATTGAAATAAAATCGGGCAGTTGCAAAGGATAGTTGGATCGTTCCCATAAATCAGGAAAATACAAATGTTTCCAGGCGGCTTTAGTGATTTTCAAAATAATTTTCCCGCTGTGGCGCACTACCTTACCCGCAATGTCGATAAACTGCCGCCTGACAGTGCTGGCATAGGATACATCAGGCAAAACGGTACCTGCAAGTACATCCTCCTTAAAGGCTTCAAACAGGAAACGGCTTATAAGCATTGTATAATACCTGGCCGCATTTGCATTGAATTTCTAAAAAAGGCAATTCATCATGTCCGAAATCCTTCAGACACCGGTTCGAAAGTTTGTAATATTGTCAAAGTGGACCTGGTGACGGCTCGTTCCATCAATGAAGAATCAGA
>JALVQQ010000078.1:5528-6354 GCA_027025395.1 Deltaproteobacteria bacterium
TTTGTTTTTGATTTATTGTTATTATAGCATTTTGTGCTGTAATAACAATATGCTAAATACCGGCGGAGGCGTTTTTTATCTGCCTAATCGTACAGATTAGGCATTACCAGTCTTGGATGTCCCAGGTAAAGGAACTCGAAGACCCTGGAGATTGTGGTGTGGTGAAGGATGTACCCTTTATGAGATTTTCTATGTAGCTCATGATGTTCAGATAACGCATCTTGACATCCTGTGGTACGCTACTATTGATCTCTCTGGTACCGCCTATGTACTGACTGATAGTAGGCGCCTTGTCTCCCAGAAAGTCATTTAATACTATGAAGATTGTACTTCCACTGATAGCCACTCTAAATGTCAGATTCTTTATGAAATCTGTGGTCCCGTTAGGATATATAATGGCTATGTATGAGGTATAGAGGAGCCCCTGGGCTGGGTCGAAAAAAGCGCTTATCGGACCTGGGGTTGAACTATGGATCTTGACATCCTCAAGTTTGAAGGTGATGGTTTTAATGTCTTCCAGCTTGAAGAGGAGCTCATAGGTTGAAAAATTCCCCTGCATAGAGAGAAGCAGCGATGGCAGATAAAGATATGCGGAACTCTCGTTTTGCAATCTTGCTATGGCTACACCTTGGGCCGCGGCACTATTCTGGGAACTTGAGCCGTTTCCCTGGTTCGTGTATTCATCCGCGCCTATGTCATCTGTGGCATTGCCATCACCATTTCCATCGGCAATGCGCGGGTCGCCTTCGAAGTCTTTGGATGAGAGTCCTGGGGCGCTGTTGAGCCCGGCATCTATGCACGGGGAACTGGAAGTGAGGTGGAAGTT
>JALVQQ010000079.1 GCA_027025395.1 Deltaproteobacteria bacterium
TTGTGACACAGAAGGCATGAAAGATTGGATAAGCATGGATATAGGTGCGGTGAGGCTGACTGAAGCATTTATTCCTGATACCAGCTCACCTCTTGAGCCTGGAGCGCTGGATGCCATGACAGACCACATAGATCAGGTACTTGAGAGCTTGCTTTCTGAAAATCTTCACTCATCCAGTTGCCAGTGTCTTGCAGGCTCAGGGGGTACGGTAACTACCGCAGCAGCCATGGAGCTTGCCATGACACATTATGATCCAGCCAGGCTTAGAGGTCTTATGCTCACACAGCAGTGGTTTGACAACTGGATAAAACGGCTGTGCAGCATGACAAATTCTCAAAAAGGTATTATATCCGGTCTTGAACCTGCAAGGTCTGATATTATAATTGCCGGTATGGTAACTGTCCGCAGGGTCATGGAAAGAATGGGGTTTCCCGCACTTGTTGTCAGTGACGGAGGACTCCTGCTGGGGCTTTTAATCCACGCAATAAAAAAGGAGTGTACTTCATATGTTGAATCATCCTGTTCCGGAGGCCTATACGTTTGATGACATGCTGCTGGTGCCTGCGCACTCCACAGTGCTTCCTGCAGAAGTGGATATCTCTACCCGGCTTACCAGGACCATAAACCTGAACATCCCCATTGTGAGCGCGGCCATGGATACGGTGACTGAAGCGGACATGGCCATCAGCATTGCCAGGGAAGGCGGCATAGGCATTATCCACAAAAACATGCCATTGGAAAAACAGGTACGAGAGGTGGCCAGGGTAAAGAAATCCGAAAGCGGCATGATCACTGACCCGGTTACAGTGAACCCGAATCAGCACATAAGGGAAGTTCAGGAGATAATGCACGAGTACAGGATTTCGGGTGTTCCTGTTGTGGAAGGTGAAAAGCTGGTGGGCATAGTTACCAACCGTGACCTGCGGTTTGAAACCAACCCGGACAGGCAGGTCAGCGAGGTAATGACCAGCGAGAACCTTGTTACAGCGCCTGTTGGCATTACCCTGGAGGAATCAAAGGAACTGCTGCACGAGCACCGTATTGAGAAACTTCTGGTGGTGGATGACAGTGGCAACCTCAGCGGCCTGATCACCATAAAGGACATTGAGAAGATCAAGAAATACCCTAATTCCTGCAAGGATGAGCTTGGAAGGCTCAGGGTGGGAGCCGAAGTAGGCGCAGGCGAAAACAGGCTCAGCCTGACCCAGGCACTGGTTGATGCAGGCGTTGATGTAATCGTGGTGGATTCCGCTCACGGCCATTCCCAGAATGTGATTGATGCTGTTGCCGAGATAAAGAATCACTTCCCTGAGCTTCAGGTAATTGCAGGTAACGTGGCTACTCCGGAGGGAGCAGAGGCCCTGATAAAGGCAGGAGCTGATGCCATCAAGGTAGGGGTGGGCCCGGGTTCCATATGCACCACACGCATAGTTGCAGGCGTAGGGGTGCCCCAGCTTACAGCCATACACAACTGCGCCACTGTAACAGAAAAATACCAGTTGCCGCTGATTGCAGACGGCGGCATAAAATTTTCAGGCGATTTTACCAAGGCTATTGGCGCAGGTGCCCACTGTATCATGGCAGGCAGCCTGTTTGCAGGCACTGACGAAAGCCCTGGAGAACTTGAACTGTACAAGGGGCGCCAGTACAAGGTTTACCGCGGCATGGGTTCCCTCGGGGCCATGAAGGAGGGAAGCAAGGATCGCTACTTCCAGGAAGAGGTCTCATCCATATCCAAACTTGTCCCTGAAGGAATTGAGGGAAGAGTTTCGTACAGGGGGCCTCTTTCAGCCACCATATTCCAGCTTGTAGGCGGCCTGCGCTCAGGCATGGGTTACCTTGGATGCCGCACCATAGAGGAGTTGAGGCAGAACGCCAGATTTGTCAAGATATCAACGGCAGGCCTGAGAGAGAGCCACGTGCATGACGTAAATATCACCAAGGAATCCCCAAATTACTGGATAGACAACTGACAAATAATTTGAGCTCTCACTCTATGGACAGGG
>JALVQQ010000080.1 GCA_027025395.1 Deltaproteobacteria bacterium
GGTTTATGTTGACAGCAAACTCCGCAAGACCAGCCAGTTCATGAAGCTGGACTACCTTGAAAAGGAAGACGTATTTGCCTGGCTCAGTGACATACGGAAATATAACAAGGTCAGGGAATACACCCTCGGCAGGGAAGATATTGAGTTGATCTGGGACACGGTAGGCGGAAGCGCATGGGAAATCTATTATATTCTTGAACAACTGTTCCGGCATTCTCTTGATGAGATTTTGGCAAGAATAAAACGGGAAAAGGTGGCAATGATAGCAGACTGGGTGGATTATGAGGACATGGAAGAGCGCCGTGCCCTGTTATCCAGATTTGTTGAAGAAAATCCGATTGACCGCCGCAAGCTGACCGGCATGCGCAACCTGTTGGGCCAGGCGGTCAGGGACAATATCCTGTACTATGATCCTGTAGAGGGGGAGTATGGCATCCAGGGCCGTAGCCTTGAATGGGGAATCAGGGGGTATTTTGATTAGGAATATTTGCATATGCTTGTCCTGAAATCAAAACATGTGCTTGATATATATGATCACGTCATTTCCAAATATGCTAGGGGAATATAATTTTGGTAATGGTATTCGTGGCAAATATGCCTCTAAATACAAAAAAGGAACTAATCTCATTAAACTTGATGCAGAATTGACAGAATACTTCCCTGATACAAATTATCTAAATGAAGCACTTAGGTAATGGGCAGATCTTACAAAAAATAGAAAAAAACGTATATTCAGAAAGTTAAGATAAGCATCACAAAAAGGATTCCGGCATGTCCAACAACCTTCAGCCCGGCAACAGAAGCTCCATTATACCAATCTTGGCCATTGTGATTCCATGTTATAACGAAGAAGCTGTACTTCATATTTCAGCCCGACGGTTATTAGACATGCTTTCCCAGCTTCAGGCTTCGAACATGTGTTCTCCGCACAGTTTTCTGGTTTTTGTTGATGACGGTTCTGATGACTCCACATGGGATATAATCACGTCACTTTCTGAAAAACATTCAGGCAAAGTACGCGGAGTGCGGCTTACCCGCAATTTTGGCCATCAAGCCGCCTTGATAGCCGGTCTGGAGTATGTCAGGGGGAAATGTGACATTGCAGTCACCATTGATGCCGATTTACAGGATGACATAAGTGTCATAGAACAGATGATCATTAAGTACAGGGAAGGAGATGAAATTGTCCTTGGTGTAAGGACAATGAGAGAAAACGACAGTTTTTTGAAACGCTGGACGGCAATCCAGTACTACCGTTTAATGAAACTGCTCGGAGTGAATCTGATTATAAATCACGCAGATTTTCGTATGATGTCCGCTCGAATACTGGAATATCTAGAGCGATTTCCTGAATATCATCTTTTTCTCAGGGCTATGATCATGATGCTTCATAATCGTATTGGCATTGTGACTTATCATCGCGCTTCGAGATTGGCAGGAGAAACAAAGTATAATCTGCGAAAGATGGTGAGCCTTGGGTGGGACGGAATAACGTCATTTTCCGTTGTGCCGCTACGACTAATTATGTGTCTGGGCGCAATCATATTTGTTTTTTCAATTATAATAGCGATACACGCGCTGATTGCCAAAATAAATGGACATGTTGTTCCTGGTTGGACATCGGTTGTTGTGCCGCTCTACTCTATTGGAGGTCTGATTATGTTCTCATTGGGAATAGTGGGAGAGTATATTGGGAAAATTTTTATAGAAGTGAAACACAGACCGCGATTTCTCGTTGACAGTATCATGGAAGGCAAAAGAAAGCAGGAGAAAGATGCACGGTAAAGCAACAGATTTTGATCAATATGCAGACAAATATGAACAGCTGTTATCAGAACAGTTGTCTTTTTTCAGTACGAACCGTGACTATTTTTCTGCCTACAAGATAGAGCTGTTAGCGACAATATTAACATTTTCTCCTGAACGAATACTGGATTTTGGATGTGGCATAGGCCTCAGCCTGCCTCATTTCAGGCAGTACTTTCCGGAAGCGGAAATATATGCCACGGATATATCGTCAAAAAGCCTGGAATATGTAGCCTCCCTGTATCCTTGGGCACATATTGTTGATGACAACAAACTTCAGCAGTTCCAGTTTGACCTTATTTTTCTTTCCGGGGTCGTCCACCATGTTCCACCGGAAAAGCGGACGGGCCTTTTCAAAAGACTGCGGAAAGTGATTACCGCATCGGGCGTTATTTGTATTTTTGAACATAACCCCTACAATCCGGTTACCCGTAAAATGGTGTCCACATGTCCATTTGACAGAGGAGTAGAGCTATGTTCATTGAGAAAAATATTGCGGCTGCTGCAGGACGAAGCCGGTATGTTGGTCAAACATAAAGGATATTGTCTTTTTTTCCCTGAAGCTCTAAGCATGCTCAGAAGATATGAACCACTTCTGAGCTGGATGCCGCTGGGAGGGCAATATTTTGTTATGGCAGGCAAATCTTAACAAAAATGGCGTGAATGGGGCAGAATTGCCATCATAACCGGCCAACAGCTGGATACAAATAAAAAATTGTTATTTCAAAGCGTCACTGCATTGCTGCCGCGCGCGCTGTCAATTCCTGCAATGCCTTTGCTGCATCTTTATAGCCAGGATCAACTGTCAACGCCTTTTTATATGCACTGGATGCATCTTTGAAGTTTTTGTTTGCAGCATAGCAGTTACCAAGATTGTACAGAAGAATTTTTTCCAGTTTTTTGTCCTCATTTAACATAATGGCTCGCTGCAGATAATCCCTTGCCTCGCCGTAATGACCTGTTTCATAGGCGGCCACCCCCATATACTGGTAATCATAGGGATCAGTAGAATCCCCCTTTAACCTGAAAAATTCCCTGGTCAGTTTGTATGCCTTTTTGTAATTGCCAATATGCAGGTTGGCACGGCCAGCATATTGAATCACTTTTTTATCCCTTGACAACCGGTCCACAACTTTATCAAGCCATAAAGCTGCTTTTTCATATCGCTTCATATTGAATGCTGTAAGTCCAAGTTCCTTGAACAGCGATATATTATCTGGCTGTATTTTAAGCGCCTTGAGAAACAGCGAGTAGGCAGCCTGATTATCTTCAAAAACTATGCTTTCCAGCTTCCCAAGCATAAGATACGGTGCGACGCTGTATTCAGCCAGCCTAACGGCGCGGCGCAGTTCCTCGCGGAGCTTTTCAAGCTGGTGCTCGTCCAGATCTTTAGTCATTTTTTTAAGGTCATCCGTCGGGGTCATGACCTCGAATACACCGAGTCCGTCGGGCACACTGTCCTTTTGGACAAGGAGCCAGCTTATGTCATCAAAACCGGCCAATACAAAATTTTGTTCCTTTACAAGATATTTCGCCAGTTTCAATTCCTTTCGCTTGATGATAAACGTCCTGATGTCATAATCGAGAAGCTTTTTGTATGATTCGGCGGGATGAGATGTTATCATCCTGTATTTCCAGTAAAAATTATCCGTATATAGAGTCAGTGTCCTTCCATCTATGAATACCTTGTAGTCAGGAAAAAGGTTCCATATAAGATAGCCGCCGAATTCATAAGTATTGAAAATCGGTTGCGGCACCCCTTTCTTTTGGATAAGGCTTACCGTGTCCATGGGATACCTTGACCTCAACACATCCGGTCCCCATGACCTTTTCCAGTCGGAATTAAACAAAAAATGGGCAGAAAACAAAATACTCAAAGCTGCTATTACCAGGAAGACCGGCTGCCTGTATTTAATATTGTTCCAGAGAATGGCAACAACCGGGGCTGAACCAAAGGCGAAAAATGCGATAAATCTCATATGACGATACATAAGCCATACAAGTATAAGGGACCACACTATCCATGGCACAAGCACCAAGTTCTCTTTCTTGCGAAGCCCCCATGCAACACCACAAAGCAGCAAAAGAAAAATAATTTTCACAAAGAGATAAACATTCCAGAAATACATGAAAAATTCCCGGAAGGGGAATGGTCTCCATTCCTGCACAAAATTAATAGTGTCTTGTGCCTGCTGTCCGGAAAGAATCATTGTCTTCAGGACATGCCAGCTATACGGATTTAACGCTGTCAGCAGGGCAATGATGCCAGTGAAAATTGCAGCGTTTCTGATGCCGGGAATACGAAGCGCATCAATGGCCTGGACTGATGGATGTATTAAAATCTGTTCCACAAACAGGGCGCCGACTATAAGGGGCACAATCACATAACTGCTGTGAATAAACATCCACATTATGTAAACAGGAATAAGAAAAAGCAGGGGTTTAATAGTCCTGGTTGACTGTCGAAAAATTGAAATACAATACCAGAAAAACGAGATAAACAGGAAACTGAAAATGACTGGCCTGGCTATAACTCTTGTGGATGCGCTCAGGAGTACGAGCAGCACCAGGACAAGTGCTGTAAATGTGTCAACGGGTATCTTTTTCAGTGCGAGATAAAGGATCAGAAGGGCGGAGACAAAAACCGCTGCCTTAAAGAAAACAATGCCCGGGATACCGGCAATGACAAAAACCGGATATATGATGAGCTGGAAAAGCCATTCATAGTCATTGATCCATGGCCTGCCTGCAAAAGTAAAAGAAAACGGGTCAGTTGAAGGCAGAGAAAGGTGTTCAAATATCCATTTACCGGTCGCCAAGTGCCACCAGATGTCAAAACTGTACATCCTTTTTATGGCGAGCACTGCTGTCATTACGCAAAGCGTAAGTAACAACAGGACATTGATTGCCTTCCTGTAATTCAAGTTGTGCTCCATGACTATCCTTTTCATGCCTCGGGATTTCGGACTTTACCCAAGTACATTGCCTCCTGGCCTACAGGCAATCATGTCTGTAAAGACAGGAGTATGAAGTTTTTTCATAGCAAATTTTCGGGACAGTTTCCATACTGTCTGGAAATTTTGAGCTGCAAGCGGTTTATTGCAACCCTGCCTGTGTTTATTAACGCCAGGAAAGAACAGTAACACAACGTATTCTCTGCATAGTCTAATGCGGATGTAATTTTTTAGGAAAACGCACATGCAGCAGCCGGTTACAAGATAACAGTCTGTATTGCACTGAATGATTATAAGACAGATCATGAACAAACCGGAGCTGCACCTTCGCTGGCCGTGCATGTCCTTGTTGAACCGCCCGGCAGCGCACCCGTGGCGGTAACCGTAAGGCGTCCCGCGCTTTCGGACACTGTAAGGATGTTTGTGGGCCTGGATTTTCGGCAGTCGGCAACAGACGGGGTAAAGGTTGTGCCTGAAGACTTGGCCGAAACCCTTTCAACCATATTCTGCTCAAGGCAGTTTTTTGCATCAGAAAGGATCCCCGCAGCCGCTGCCGCATCTCTGTGTTTTGCATATTGGGGAATGGCTACCGCCGCAAGTATGCCGATGATGGCTACCACTATCATCAGCTCAACAAGGGTAAAACCTGCATCCCGTCTCTTTACTGCCGTATCTCTTTGCGCTGTCATATTTCCCTGGGTATGTTACTGTCGATTCTGTTGGATGCTAAAAAAAAAGCCCCATAAGATGGGGCTTTTTGAAAAAGTTACATGCAGCAATTTAAGAGCAACTTGCAGTTCCGCCTTCAGATGCGTTACATGTTGTTGTGGCACTACTTGGCAAGGTTCCGGTAGCACTTACAGTGATTTGCCCATTTGTTTCAGTAACCGAGATCGCGGTTGTATAAGCACCATTAACACAATTGGCATTAGAGGGAGTATAGGTGTTACCCGAAGCGATTGCCTCTGCCCTGTCTGAAACCGCGGTGTCAAGACAGTTCTTTGCGTCTGACAGAACGCTTGATTTCGCAGCAGTATCACGATACTTCTGATACTGCGGTATGGCAATGGCAGCCAGGATGCCGATAATGGCCACAACGATCATCAATTCGACGAGCGTGAAACCCTTTTCGTTAGCGTGAACAAAACCTCTTTTCTTCATGATAAGCCTCCTTGGTTAAATGTAGTGTGTTAAGTTTTAGTAAGTTATTTTTTTTATCCTTACCAATTTGTCTTTATAGATGTTGCACATACCGTGCCAAAACAAACAAACATTAATTGCAAAAAAATCCTCTCTACTGAGAAATAAATCATTTTCCTGTCAACCGCATTTTCAAGTTATGACACTTAGTGAAAGTACGCCGTCATTTTTTGACACATCACCAGCTGCCGCGGGTCTGGTTCTGATTCAGGGTATAGACGCCATCACCCTTCTGGCATGCAGGATTGCTCCTTTTGGCATTTACCACAAAGGGATTTGCCTGTGTTCCGGCGCCGGAATAACTGACCTGCACCCCTGTATCATAGGTCAATGTCTCTCCATTGGGC
>JALVQQ010000081.1:0-314 GCA_027025395.1 Deltaproteobacteria bacterium
GTTCAGAGAACTCGTCCCATGTAGTACACTCTCCAAACATTACCACGCGGTTTCGTCCCGCATCTTTTGCCTGTTCCAGCGCTTCTTCAGTGGTATGCGCAAGTTTGTCAACCGGGGAATGGGGCTTGTGCAAAGTGATCCCTGCTGAAAACGTAAGGGCGCCGTCGCGGTCATTACCGCTTACATACCTGCTCCAGTCCTGTCTCAGTTGCCTGGCCAGTTGTGCCATACAGTTCCACGGGCCAATGAGAAACAGGTCATCACCACCTGCGAATACTGTATAAATGTTCTGAAACTCAGGAACGGATTTAAGC